>JALORT010000226.1 GCA_025458755.1 Methylotetracoccus sp. | reverse complement strand
TACCAGACCGAGCGCTTAGCGACGACACCAGAATCAGCCCGTTGAGCGGCACCTTCCGTCTCGACCACGCCGACCACCGAGCACATCTGCCGGAAAAATCCCAGCCATGCGGCGTCCAGCCTAGAAAGAGCTCAAACCCCGCCCGATCCCGTAGTACTCGAACCCCAGGGTCTTCATCATCGCGGGATCGTACAGGTTGCGCCCATCGAAGATCACCGGTTCGGATAAGCTGTGCTTGATCCGTTCGAAATCAGGACTGCGGAATACACTCCATTCCGTCAAAATCACCAAGGCATCCGCGCCATTCAGCGTGTCTTCCAGCACTTCGCAGAGCACCAGATCGCTCCGCTGCCCGAAAATCCGGCCCGCTTCCTCCATTGCCACCGGATCGAACGCCTGCACTTGCGCCCCGGCTTCCCACAACGCTTCCATCACGGTACGGCTCGGCGCTTCACGCATGTCGTCGGTGTTGGGCTTGAAGGCCAGACCCCAAACAGCGAACGTCTTACCGCTCAACGCGCCGCCGAAACGTGCCTGAATCTTTTCGAACAGACGCCGCTTCTGCCGATCGTTAACATCCTCCACCGCCTTCAGCAGTTGGGCGGAATATTTCACATCCCGCGCTGTTCGTTCCAGTGCCTTCACGTCCTTGGGGAAACAGGAACCGCCATAGCCGCAGCCGGGGTAAATGAAATGGTAGCCGATGCGGGGATCGGACCCGATGCCGATCCGGACTTTCTCGATGTCCGCCCCCAGGCACTCCGCAAGATTCGCCAGCTCGTTCATAAAGCTGATCTTCGTCGCCAACATGGCGTTGGCCGCATACTTGGTCAGCTCGGCCGAGCGGATGTCCATGCACACCATCCGGTCGTGGTTGCGATTGAACGGTGCATACAGGGCCCGCAGCAGCTCCGTCGTCCGCGGATTATCGGTGCCGACCACGATGCGGTCCGGCTTCATGAAGTCCTCGATCGCCGCGCCCTCTTTCAGGAACTCTGGATTCGAGACGACATCGAATTCGATATCCGCGCCGCGTGTCCGGAGCGCTTCATTGACGGTATCCCGCACGAGGTCGGCTGTCCCGACGGGCACGGTTGATTTGTTGACGACGATGCGGTATGTCTGCATGCGCTCGCCGATACTGCGGGCGACGGCGGCGACGTACTGGAGATCCGCGGAACCGTCCTCGTCGGGCGGCGTTCCAACCGCAATAAACTGGAACAACCCGTGTTCAATGGCCAGATCGGCATCCGTGGTAAAACTCAGGCGCTTCTGCTCCATGTTGCGACGAATGATCGGCTCCAGCCCCGGCTCGAAAATCGGTACTTGCCCCTGATTCAGACGGTCGATCTTCGCCCGATCAACGTCCACACAGACCACCTCGTTGCCGACTTCCGCCAGGCAGGCCCCGGTGACCAGCCCCACATAGCCTGATCCAAACACGGACAGTTTCATGACGTCTCCTTTATCGATTCAGCAGCACGATCAAACTCTTTACTCGGGAAACGCCCGCGAAAGATCGCGCTGCAGGTCCCCGAGGTCCTCGAGACCAACGGCCACCCGTACCAAGCCGTCGCCGATCCCGGCCGCTGCGCGCTCGGCATCGCCGAGCCGGCCATGCGTCGTGGTCGCGGGATGAGTGATCGTCGTCTTCGTATCACCAAGGTTAGCAGTGATCGACAGCAGACGGGTCGCATCGATCAATTTCCAGGCCGCATCGCGCCCGCCCCGAACATCGAAGCTCACGATTCCTCCGCCGCCCGACTGCTGCTTCATCGCGAGTTCATGCTGTGCATGGGAGATAAGGCCGGGATAGTAAACCCGTTCCACCCACGGGCGGGTTTCCAGCCATCGAGCCAGTGCGCCGGCATTGTCGCAGTGCGCCCGCATCCTGAGCGACAGCGTTTCCAGCCCCTTCAGGAATACCCAGGCATTGAACGGGCTCATCGCCGGGCCGCCTGTTCTGAGGAAAGGATAGATCTCTTTTTCCAGCAGTTCATTCGGACCGACGATCGCACCGCCGACACAGCGGCCCTGCCCGTCCAGGTATTTCGTCGCGGAATGGATGACGATGTCGGCACCTAGAGCTAGTGGTTGCTGCAGCGCCGGCGTGCAGAAGCAGTTGTCGACGATCAAGAGGCTGCCGTTGCGATGCGCGATCGCCGCCAGTCGCGCTATGTCGACGATTTCGGTCAACGGGTTGGACGGCGTCTCAAGGAACAGAAACCGGGTGTCGGGCTGCAGCGCCGATTCCCAGCCGCGGTAGTCGGTCAGGTTGACAAACGTCGTCGCGACCCCGAACTTTGCCAGGTAGTTCTGAAACAATAACGTGGTGTTGCCGAAAACGCCGCGGGAACATGCGACATGATCTCCGGCTTTCAACAGACCGAAGGCGACGCTGGCGATCGCTGCCATGCCGGAAGCAGTCGCGATGCAGCGCTGGCCTCCCTCCATGACAGCCAGCCGCTCCTCGAATGCCCTGACGGTCGGGTTGGTGAAGCGCGAGTAGATGTTGCCCGGCTGTTTTCCGCTGAAACGGTCCGCCGCCTCCGCCGCGCTGCTGAAGACATAACTCGATGTCGCAAAAATGGGATCGCTGTGTTCCTGCTCACGCGTGCGCCGTTGCCCGGCCCGAATCGCTCGGGTGTCCTGGCCGTAGTCGCTCCAGTCATCTTCACTCATTGATTATTTCCTGTGCGGAAAGCCACGGTGTGGGCCCCGACTGCAGCTCTCATCACCCCCCGGCGAACAGAGGAAAAGTCTTGACGGAGCGGACGAGAGGCCTGCAGGCGGAATGTCAAGGACAAGGAAGCTCGAACTCCAGCCAAACACTCGGCTACATGGCGTTATGCAACTCAAGTATAGAGCTCTCCGACCCACGCCGTTTTTTCGCCGCATCCGATCGATGCTGGCCGAGATAGTCGAGATAATCCTGATTGACGTCGCCGGTTACATATTCATTGTTGAAACAAGACGTATCGAAACGAGAAATGGCGGGATTGCCCTTCTGCACGGCATCGACCAGATCATCCAGATCCTGGTAGATCAACCAGTCCGCTCCCAGCTCCCGCTGGACTTCGAGATCGGTCCGACCATGCGCCACCAATTCGTCCGCTGCCGGCATATCGATGCCATAGACGTTCGGATACCTCACCGGCGGAGAAGCCGATCCGAAATAAACTTTTCGTGCGCCGGCGTCACGTGCCATCTGGATGATCTGCATCGATGTCGTGCCGCGCACGATGGAATCGTCGACCAGAAGGACATTCTTGCCTCTGAATTCCAAATCGATCGCGTTGAGTTTCTGCCGCACCGATTTCGAGCGCTGCTGCTGGCCCGGCATGATGAACGTGCGCCCGATATAGCGATTCTTGATGAACCCCTCGCGATACTTCACCCCGAGCCGAGTGGCCAATTGCAACGCCGCGGTGCGGCTGGTATCCGGGATCGGAATGACGACATCGATGTCATGATCGGCCCGCTCGCGCAGCAGCTTTTCGGCCAATTTGTCGCCCATGCGCATGCGCGCCTTGTACACCGAAATGTTGTCGATGATGGAATCCGGACGAGCGAAATAAACGAACTCGAAGATACAGGGCGAGTGCCTGACACGTTCCGCGCATTGGCGCATGTGCACGGTACCGTTCTTTTCGATCAGAACCACCTCGCCCGGTGCGACATCACGGATTAGCTTGAACCCCAGCACGTCCAGCGCAACACTTTCGGACGCGACCATGTAATCGGTACCCGATTCCGTCTTACGTTCCCCGAACACCAAGGGGCGAATGCCGTAGGGATCCCGAAAGGCAAGAATCCCGAAACCCGTGATCATGGCGACGACGGAGTAGGCGCCTCGGCACCGTCGGTGAACCCCGCCTACCGCCGTGAAGACATCGTCGGCGTCCAGACGCAACTTCCCCAACTCCTGAAGCTCGTGGGCGAAGATGTTGAGCAGGACTTCCGAGTCCGAGTCGGTGTTGATGTGACGCTGATCCTGGACGAACAATTCCCGTTTCAAGGTCTCGGCATTGGTTAAATTTCCGTTGTGCGCGAGACAAATTCCGTACGGGGAATTTACGTAGAAGGGTTGTGCCTCGGCCGTACTGGTACAGCCGGCGGTGGGATAACGGACATGGCCGATACCCATCCCCCCGCGTAGCGCGTACATGTGATGCGTATGAAACACGTCACGTACCAGGCCGCTCTCCTTGCGCAGATGAAAGCGGTCCTTCTCACAGGTGACGATACCTGCGGCATCCTGTCCCCGGTGCTGCAATACCGTCAACCCTTCATAAAGATCCTGATTGACGTTATTTTTGGAAACGATACCGACGACACCACACATGATTGTTACCCTGAGTTGATGGCCCGACGCGCTGGCCAGTGCCCACCGCCATCCGCTCCAGACGAAACCGTTCGGACTGGCAGAGGGTGAGAAGCCGAAGGACTGATATTCAGCCGGATGCTCCAACCCATGCTAAAAGGCATCGACTTCATGAGTTTCCCGCCTTGCTGCACCTGTCCACCGATCCAATCCACCAACGGCATGAAGGCAGGAATCAACACCGACTGTTTCCACCAAGGCGCCTGGGGTATCGGGGTCCGCTGGGCCACCGCCAATAGTAGCGCCGCCAGCAGGGCGCCCCGCATCAACCCAAAAACCAACCCGATTAGCCGGTCGGTACCGGAAAGTCCCGCACTCGAAAGCAACCCGGCAATCACCCCGCC
>JALORT010000225.1 GCA_025458755.1 Methylotetracoccus sp. | reverse complement strand
GGCCGCGGCCTTGCCGCTGACCGCGCTGCAGGCCGGTATCCCCGTGATCCAGATCAACCCGGCACCGACCGATCTGGACCGTCAGGCGCGGTTCAATCTGCGCGGCAAGGCCGGAGAAATTCTTCCCACGTTACTCGATGCCGTCCGGGGTCAACCAAGGTGAGCAAAGTCAGCATGACTATGGTGCTGCTCGCAACGCTGACGGCCCTGCTGCCGACCACCAAGCAAAAAGACATCGACACCTTGCTTCCCCATCTCTGGACTCCCCACGTTTCTCCACCCGAGGCTAACCCAACCGCCGCTGCCGCGTAAGGATGGGCTCGGCCGGACGCTTACGTTCGAGGTTCTGGGTGGTTGGGTAATAGGGACTGATTTCGAACCAGCTCGGGTTGTTGTCGGTAGTGAAAATCACACGTTGACCCCGCGGATCCGCTGACTAACCGGCCACAACTAACCTCAGTCATGTCGCCGCCCGACTCACCACCGCGTTCGCTGCCCGAGTCATAGGGTTGGGACTGGCACCAAGCCGTTGCTCACCGCGCCGAGGCGGCCGAACCGTCGCTGGAACTCGAGTTGACTCAAACCATCGGATGGTCACCGACGCGATTCGGATACCATTTACCGGCTCGCCCGTCGAGCCTGGCGCAGACCCCCTTACGCCGCTTCCCTTCCGAACCGACCCAGAGGCCGCATGACACGCGTTCCGGCAGCTCCCCTTCCGCGTCCAGCGCCCGCTTCTGCTCCCTTCCTGGTCGTTCTCGCTCGTTGACAAGACCCCACAGCGGGCGCGCATTCTCTCCTCCCACCCGGCGGCAGCGCCCATTCCGCGATGAATTTCTTATCCTTCGAACGCATGGATCAGTCGGTTCGCATCCGGCACGCGTCATGTTAGACCGATCCTATCCATGCACCCCGCTGCTGGATCGACACTGATTCAAGGGAGAGGCACGAATCCGATGCTCGGTTTCCGCGACGCATGAGTGCCATTCGGCTTCTGGGCCAAGGCCCTGTGGAGCAGGATTTAGCGGGCTGCTCGGTGTTCCTGATCCTTCCGCTCACTGACAGCCAGGGCCCGGGTTAGTGGCGGCGATGGCGTTCGGCGTCCCAGCGGTGCGGGATGGGCACTCTGGCGCAATTTCCCGACATGCCAACGAGCGCGCGACCGGTCTGCGTGGACGGCAAGGTGTCGGGCCGGAGCCATCGCAGGGCCCGGCGCGGAATGCGAGCAGCGCTTCATGCATGACGGCCCGCTGCATACGCCCCTCGGCCAGGTCTACAATGTCGATCATGAAACGAGCTACAGGAAGTCCCGGTCTGCCGCCCGTGCTGGCGACGGCCGCCGGCCAGACCCGACGCGTCGGCATCGAACTGGAACTCGGTGGCCTCGAACTCGATACGCTCGCCGAAATCGTCCGGACCTGTTGGGCAGGGCACGTCGAACGGCTCAGCGAATACGAACGCGTGATCCATACGCCGCGGCACGGCGACTGGGCGGTGGAGCTCGACTTTGCGTTGCTCAAACGCCGCGCTCGCGACGCCGAGTCAAGAAAGGAAACACCGTCGTCGCTGCAGCGATTTGCAGACGAGATCCTTCGCACCGGTGCGGAATACCTGGCGCCACTAGAGGTCGTCAGCCCCCCGCTTCCGATCGATCAACTAGGGGAAGTCGAGACCCTGGTCGAGCGATTGCGCGCCGCGGGGGCGCGCGGGACCACGGATGCGCTCGTCTACGCATTCGGCCTGCACTTCAATCCCGAACTTCCCGCGACCGATGCCGCCACGATCACGCGGTACCTCAAGGCGTTCGCTTGCCTGTACCCATGGCTCGACGAACGCGCGGACATCGACCTGAGCCGAAAACTGACGTTGTTTGCCGATCCCTTTCCGGACGCTTATGTGCAAAGGCTGATCGCCTCGGACTATTGGCCGAGCCTGGATGCGCTCATCGATGACTACCTCCTGGCCAATCCGACCCGCAATCGGGCCCTGGATTGTCTGCCCTTATTCCTGTATCTGGATCCGGTCCGGGTGCGGGCCATAGTCGGGGATCCGCGCGTGAAGCCGCGTCCGACGCTGCATTATCGCCTGCCCAACTGCGAAATCGACCGGCCGGACTGGGGGATCCATATCGCGTGGAACGATTGGCTGCAGGTCGAACGTTTAGCCACCGAGCGCGAGCGGCTGGCGGAACTGTGCGAGCGCTACCGCCGGTTCCTCGCCCGCCCTCTCGGCTATTTACTGGGCGACTGGGTCCAGGAGTTGGATGGATGGCTGCCACTGTTCTCCCGCCCCTGATCGGCGTGACCGGGCCGCGACACCGCGGCTTGGCACCCCGGGTTTGCGTGTACTGGGCACTGCATTGGGCGGGCGCCCGGACGGTCTTCCTGAATCCAGCGCTGACGGGTTCGCCGGAGCCTTTGGACGGACTCGTCGTCACCGGCGGACACGACGTCGACCCGGTGCTTTATGCGGCACCGCGGGAGGTAACCCCGAACTACGACACGGAGCGGGACGCGTTCGAATCGATCCTGATCGAGGATGCGCTGGCCCGCGACCTGCCGCTGCTCGGGATCTGTCGCGGCGCGCAACTGCTGAACGTGCGCCTCGGGGGCAGTCTACAGCAGGACCTCCGAACCCGCCGGGTCCGCACGTCGAACCGCCGCACGGTCCTCCCACTGAAGACGCTGTACGTGGAACCCGGAAGCCTGCTGCACCGGATCATGGGAACCGATCGGCTGCGCATCAACAGTTTGCACAACCAAGGCATCGCGCGCGTTGGCTCCGGACTGCGTGTCACGGGGCGAGACATCGACGACATCGTGCAGGCTGTCGAAGGCACGTCCCGCCCTTTCCTGCTCGGCGTGCAATGGCATCCCGAGTTGTTGCTTTTCGATCGCCGTCAACGCGCGCTGTTCCAGGGTCTGGTCGACGCCGCCGGCAAACGTCGCTGCGCACCGGCCCGCTAGCTCAGGACCATTTGTGGAAGCTTACCTCGGACTCTTCTTCATCGCGTTCCTCGCCGCGACACTGGTACCCGCTTACTCGGAGGTAATGCTCGTCGGGCTGCTGCGGGCGGGCTATGACCCGCTCAATCTGTGGCTCTTGGCCACCGCGGGTAACACGCTCGGGTCCGCGGTCAACTGGATATTGGGACGCTACCTACTAGCATTTCAGGACCGGCGCTGGTTCCCCTTCCGGGCCGACAACCTGGGACGCGCGCAGCAGTGGTTTCAACGTTATGGGATCTGGTCGCTGTTATTTGCCTGGGCTCCGATCGGCGGCGATGCGCTGACGTTCGTTGCCGGCATCATGCGCGTTCCGTTCGGTCGCTTTGCGCTGCTCACCGGTACCGGCAAGGGTGCGCGCTACGCCATCGTGATGGGGCTGGCCGAATCGATCGGGCAAACACTGGGTTGGTAAGCGGACTGCCGCCCTGGCTTCAGCCGGCATCAGCAAACCCCGGGGCTGTCAGCCTTGCAGCCCGCCGCGAACGCGGGATCTACCGCCATCCGCGGCTTGGCTTAGGTACTATTACGGAATTGCTTTTGCCGCAGCGATTCAATAGGCTTGCGCCCAATAAGTCCGACACTCTTAAAGCTGAATGGCGGTACCAACCGATGGCTCCAACGATCGATGTGGAACTGGAAAAGCTCAAGGCGGATTTCGCGACCCTGAACCAGAGCGTGGGCGACTTGGCGCGCGACGTCAAAGCGCTCTTGGCGACCACCCTTCAGGGTGGCGAGGACAAAGCGCGGGCCAGCGTCCGCGACACCGTCGAGGAACTCAAAGAGCGGTTGCAAGAATCACGGGGGCGTGGTCGACGCTATGTGGAGGCCGGCGAGCAGCAAATCGGCGAGCATCCATACACCGCTCTGATCACGGCATTTGGCTTGGGCTTCATCATCGCGAAACTCCTCGATCTGGGACACCACCACTGAATAGTCTGGGCGAGTTCCTAATCGCAGCCGTCGAATTGCTTGAAGCGGAAGGCCGCGTCCTACGGCGATCCGCGTTCAATCTGGGTTGGTCACTCGCACTGGCGGGGTGTGCCGCGGTGGTGATGACCGTGGGCCTGGGTTGCCTGTTGTCGGGCATTTACCTGATTTTGTCGAGACTGTTGGGTGTGGCCGAAGCGCTGATAATCATCGGAACGCTCGCCGTCGGCATCGCCTTGCTGACGGTATGGCGCATCGGGTGGAACCACCGTGGACGCTGAGCTCGCTGCCGCCAAGGCGCGGCTGAGAGCTTCCCTCAACGGTTCCGCCGCACCGCGCGCCGAAGCGCCCGCGGACGTCGGCATGCGGTCTCGACCCGGCACGCGCGGGACCGACAATCGCGGAACGTTGCCACCCGTTCCCGCGAACCATGTCGTCTGCCCCTGCCTGTGCGCGCCACGCCGCGACCGCGTCCCGCACCGCGGTCTATCAGCCGCGACGGCCGGAACGCACGGTCGTGAATCAGGTGGTGCAGCGGCATCTGGAAACCTGGCTGGAGGAGACGCGCGGCCGTGATCCGGAGGGCTCACCGAGACAGAGTAAAGTCACCTTCAGGCGCTCAGATCCGCTGCTTGTTGAAGATGCCACTCCAAGGGGATGCTGAACCGGATCGCGATTCCGAGGGTAACCCCATCGGACCTTGTAGCAACAATGGCTGACGTAACCGCCGGCGAGAGTTGCGTCAGCCGCATGATGCGGCTCACTCGCGCGACGTCCATTCCTTCCGCCGCCGCAATCTC
>JALORT010000224.1 GCA_025458755.1 Methylotetracoccus sp. | reverse complement strand
CGACCCGCCGGAAATCCCCCGCATCCCTCGGTGGAGCAGCAGTCTATTTACCGATCCAACCCTTGTCAAGAAAAACTGCGACACTTCGTCGCACCCCCTCACGCCAGCGGCCCAGTTTCTTTATTTTTATTGAAAAACAAATTGTTACGGACAACCCACGCGTGTGACTGGAATGAGAATAGTTGTTGTACGGGTGATACCGAGGGATGTGAGGCATGGCGATTGGAGCAGCACGACGCTGAAATTTCGTTTTTCGTCGCCGCGAATACGCTGATCGGGGCCGGCTGACGTGATCCGGCAGCACCCTCGTCTGTGCCGCGGAGCCCGGGTCACTACACCTCTGGTGAACCGCGATTTATCATCATGTGCTGCCCATCCATTTCGTGCTAAACCGTTGTCTCTACTATCACGACGATTCGCCCAGGGCGCAGTGCTGCTGCTTGCCGGCGTTGGCTTTCCGGCCTATGCGGCGTCTGACGACGAACAGCGACCCCGGCCCGGGGCCGACATGCTCGCCCGGCCCTGTTTCGCTTGCCATAGCGACCGCGAACCGTCAGTCATTCCGAAGCTCCGGGGCGGACCCGAGACGCGGTTCATCGCGAGAATGCGGGAGTTTCGGGATCGGCGCACGGACTCCGTCATGCACCGTATCGCCAAGGGCTATCGTGACGAGGATTATCAGCAACTGGCGCGCTATTTTCGCCAGCTGGATCAGGCCCCGCCGCGATGATCACGCGTCGGCAATTTCTGCTCGGGGCGGCAGGCGCCGTATCCGGTGGTCGTGGTCGGCGGGGGCTACGGCGGCGTGACGGCAGCGCGATACCTCAAACTCGCAGACCCGAGGCTGGAGGTCGTGCTGATCCACAGGGATCGGGAGTATCTGTCCTGCCCCGGATCGAATGAGGTGATTGCCGGTATGCAACCGGCCGTCCGGCTCGTACGGCGTTACGAACAGCTCACGCGCCGTTACGGAGTGCGGACACTCTGCGGCGAGGCGACCGGACTCGACGCCGACCGTCGGATCGTGACGCTGGGAGATCGGTCGTCTCTCCCGTTCGATCGCGCCATCCTGTCGCCGGGAGTCGCGTTCCGCTGGAGTGCATGGGAGGGCTACGGCGAGGAAGCCAGCCGCCGCTGCCCGCACGCCTGGCAAGCCGGTGCGCAAACCGAACTTCTGCGGAAACAACTGCGATCGCTGCGACCCGGCGGGACGGTGATGATCGTTGCGCCGCCCAATCCTTACCGGTGCCCGCCCGGCCCGTATGAACGGGCCGGACTGATGGCTTTCTATTTGAAGCGCCACAATCCACGGGCGAAAGTCCTTATTCTCGATACCAAGACGCAGTTTTCCAAACAGGCACTGTTCCTCCATGGCTGGAATGAACTCTACCCAGGCATGGTCGAGTGGATACCTGCGTCCT
This sequence comes from Methylotetracoccus sp., assembly GCA_025458755.1. GTDB lineage: Bacteria > Pseudomonadota > Gammaproteobacteria > Methylococcales > Methylococcaceae > Methylotetracoccus. The sequence continues at coordinate 4,090 of JALORT010000224.1, read as the reverse complement.
CAGAGGGTGAAGTCGAGCGCATCGACGCTGATCGGCGGATCGTTTACTCCGAATTCGGTGAACACCGTGCAGACGTGCTGAACGTCATCCCGCCCCAGAAAGCCGGGTCCATCGCCGAAGTCGCCGGGCTCACCGATAAGTCCGGGTGGTGTCCGGTCGACCCGCGCTCGTTCGCGTCGACGTTGGCACCCGACATTCATATCATCGGTGATGCCTGCATCGCGGCACCGATGCCCAAGTCGGCGTTCGCCGCCAATTCGCATGCCAAGGTCTGCGCTCACGCGGTCGCCGCGCTGCTGGCCGGTCGGGACCCCGGGCCGCCTTCGCTGATCAATCACTGCTACAGTTTTCTGGCTCCCGAGTACGCCATCTCCATCACGGGCGTCTACGAGTACTCGCCGGGCGAAGGCGGCTTGGTGGCTGCTGCCACCGGCGAAACGCCGATGGACGCCGATCGCAAGACCGAGGCGAGACAGGCACGTGCCTGGCAAAAAAACTTTCAGGCCGACGTGTTCGGGTGACGCGGACCCTCCGGATCGGCGGACTCCACGCCGTCCGACTCCGGGACTCCCGAGCCGACGCGGTCAGGGCCCCAAAGCCTCCGTCACCAATTCCGCCAAAGGTTCCGGCAAGGATAAATGTGCAGCGGCTTGGCGACCCGTATCGGACATCTTGTTCCAGGTCTTGCGGACGATTTCGACGATCTTTTCCCGCGGCTGCGAAGCGGCGAACGGCGCGAATTCATAGCTCAGGAACACCAGACAGGCGACGTCCTCGATCCGTTGCACGTCGGGGTCCTGCTTCAGCCCTTTCTTGGAGACGATCCGGGCGACATGCTCGATGAACCCGTCCTCGTAACCTTCTTCGCGCAACAAAATCGACAACTGCTCCGCATGAAAACCGTACAGCCGCGTCCGCCACGCCAAATAGCCGGCACGGGTTGGAGGAAAGCTGGTGCGCGGAACTTTCCATCGCCCGATATGCTGCCCCCGGGCAGCAATCTGCAGCGCTTCGGAAGGTTCGGCGTCCAGCCGGTGCAGCCATTCGGTCATGCGCATGCCGTACTGCAGCGCCTTGGGACAAGGCCTGTCACCCACGATTTCGATCGAAGGATCGTTCCGATTGTCGTCGTCGATCCGCTGCAGAGCCCGCAGCAGTCTGTCGTTCATCTTGAGCCCCGAAGTCGCATCATCGAAAATGCCCGCTCATTTCGCCAACCACCGCATCCGGTTCGGACATGACCACACAAATTAAAACTGACGCCGTTCAGTACCGACACGAACAAACAGTTCTGGAGGGCTTCTTCGCCCATGACGCTGCAGCCGCGACGCCGCAGCCCGCCATAATGATTGCACACGCCTGGGGCGGCCGCGATGACTTTGTCTGCGACAAGGCACGGCGACTCGCCGAACTCGGCTATGCCGCATTCGCGCTCGACATGTACGGCCAGGGTGTCCTCGGCAGTAGTCCCGAGGAGAATGGACGACTGATGACGCCTTTCATCGAAAACCGCCCGCTGTTGCAGGCACGGATGTTGGCGGCACTGAACACGGTGCGCGAACTGCCTCAGGTTGACGCCGAACGTATTGCTGCCATGGGATTCTGTTTCGGCGGACTGTGCGTCTTGGATCTCGCCCGCACCGGGGCAGTTCTCCGCGGCGTGATCAGTTTTCACGGCCTTTTCGATCCGCCCGGCAATACCCACGGTCAGCGTATCAAGGCCAGGGTACTGGCGCTGCACGGGTATGACGACCCGATGGTCCCACCGGCGAAGGTCATCGCGCTCGCCGAGGAACTGACCGCGGCCGGAGCCGATTGGCAGATCCATGCCTACGGCAATACCATGCATGCCTTCACCAATCCGCGTGCGAGCGATCCTGGTTTCGGCACGGTCTACGACGCGACAGCGGACCGGCGTTCCTGGCAGAGCATGCAGAATTTCCTCGCCGAGGTGTTAAACTAGCCAGGTTTTCAACGTCCTCCGCCCGACGCCATGGATCTGAAATTTCTCGATTTCGAACAGCCGATCGCCGAACTCGAAGCCAAGATCGAGGAACTCAAACGGGTCGGATTCGACAACGAGATCAATATCTCCGAGGAGATCAGCCGGCTCGAGGAGAAAAGCCGCAAGCTGACGGAATCGGTTTTTTCGTCGCTGACCGCCTGGCAGATTTCGCGGCTGTCCCGGCATCCGCTGAGACCCTACACCCTCGACTACATCGAGATGCTGTTCGACGAATTCGAGGAACTGCACGGCGACCGTGCGTTCGCCGAGGATGCGGCCATCGTCGGCGGTCTCGCTCGACTCGATCAGCGGCCGGTGTTGGTCCTGGGCCACCAGAAAGGCCGCGACACCAAGGAAAAACTTCACCGGAACTTCGGCATGCCCCGGCCCGAAGGTTACCGCAAGGCGCTGCGGTTGATGCATTTGGCCGAACGCTTCCGCCTGCCGGTGATCTGCTTGATCGACACTCCGGGCGCTTATCCCGGCATCGGCGCCGAGGAGCGCGGCCAGAGCGAAGCGATCGCACGCAACCTGTTCGAAATGTCCAAGCTCCGAGTCCCTATCGTGTGCGCCGTGATCGGCGAAGGAGGCTCCGGCGGCGCGTTGGCGATCGGCGTCGGTGACCGGCTCCTGATGCTCCAGTACAGCACCTACGCCGTCATCTCCCCGGAAGGCTGCGCGTCGATCTTGTGGAAGAGTGCCGAAAAGGCTGAGCTCGCCGCGGAAGCGATGGGCATCACCTCTCCGCGCCTTCTTGAATTAGGACTGATCGATGAAGTCATTCCCGAACCTCTCGGAGGTGCCCATCGCAATCCGAAGCAAATAGCCGCGACCCTGAAGGAAGCGCTGTTGCGGCATCTCGAGGAGCTTGAGCGCGATTCCATCGATGCTCTATTGGACCACCGCTACGAGCGCCTGATGAGTTACGGAGATTACGAAGAGACAATGGCCTGATCAGGTGCCGGTTCGCCGCCGTGAGGCGCCCACTCGCCGCCGACCACCTGGCGGCCGTCTTGGCGCAATATCCACGAGCACCCCGTTACTGGATCGCGTTCAGCGGCGGCCTCGATTCAACGGTCCTGGCCCACCTCTGCCGCGCGCTGGCAGAACGAGACGCCTCGTTCGACTTTGCCGCTGCACACATTCATCACGGCCTGCATCCCGCCGCGGACGCGTGGGTCAGACACGTTCATGAGTCCGCCCAGGCACTGAACCTTTCCCTGGAAGTGCGCCACGTCGATGGCCGGCCCAATGCGGGCGAAAGCCCTGAAGCCGCGGCGCGCAGTGCCCGTTATGCCGCTTTGACCACACTGGTAAACCCCGGAGAAGCGGTATTGACCGCGCAACATCAGGATGATCAGGCCGAAAGCGTGCTGCTCCAGCTATTCCGTGGCGCGGGACTTGCCGGACTTGCCGCAATGCCGGCGTGGACATCATTCGGCCAAGGCTTCCTAGGCCGGCCGCTGCTCGACCTACCCCGCAGCGCGCTGGAGGACTACGCGGTCCGCAACCGGCTGGAATGGATCGATGATCCCGGCAATACCGACCGGCGCTTCGATCGAAATTATCTCCGCCACGAGATCCTGCCGCGCTTGCGCGGTCGCTGGCCCAGCCTCGGTGAGACACTGAGCCGCAGCGCCCGGCATTGCGCGCAGGCCGATGAGCTGCTGACCGAACTGGGAGCCGAACTGCTCGCACGCGTTCGGCATCCGACACGGAACACCCTGCAGATCGAACCTCTATTAGCCCTGTCGCCGGCCCGGCAGCAGCTGATTCTGAGACTCTGGATCAGAAAGGCCGGACTCCGCCCGCTACCGTCCGTGCTGATCGGACGAACGCTGAACGAGGTCGTGCCAGCGCGCCGCGACCGAAACCCCGAAGTCACCTGGCACGGAGGTACGATCCGGCGACATCGGGGCGAGCTCCATCTCCTCCGCCCCCTGCCCCCGTTCGATCGACGACAATCCGTCGTTTGGGCGAGAAGCGACGTGCTGGTCCTGCCCAACGAGAACGGTGCGCTGACCGCGCGCCTCGCGTGCGGCCCCGGCATCGCCCCGCAGCACTGGAACAACGCCCGCATCGAGG
>JALORT010000009.1 GCA_025458755.1 Methylotetracoccus sp. | reverse complement strand
GAGACGCTGATCGGGATCTACGACTGGGAGCGCGAGATCAAGCAAACCATCATTCTTGATGCGGAAATGGCGGCCGACGTGAGGAAGGCGGCCGCCACCGATCAGATCGCCGATACGTTGGATTACAAAGCCGTTTCGAAGCGCATCATCAATTTTGTCGAAAGCAGCGAGTTCTATCTTGTGGAAACGCTTGCCGAACGACTTGCCGCCTTGCTGGTCGAGGAATTTGCCATCCCGTGGCTGCGCCTGACGCTGAATAAGAAAGGAGCCATCCGCGGTGCCAGCGACGTCGGTATCATCATCGAACGGGGCGTGCGTCCAGTTCATGGTTGAGGTGTTCGTCAGTATCGGTAGTAATATCGACCGCGAAAGGAACGTCGCCTCCGCACTCCGGATGCTCGAAGAGCAGTTTGGGCCATTGCAGGTCTCAAGTATCTTTGTGAGCGAGGCGGTCGGTTTCGAAGGGGATCCGTTCTTTAACCTGGTGGTCGGGTTCTCGACGGCATTGTCTGTGCAAGAAGTGGTGGCTCGCTTGGCCGCAATCGAGGAACGCCACGGCCGAACGCGCAACAGCAAAAAGTTCTCTGCGCGTACGCTGGATTTGGATCTACTGCTCTACGGCGATGAAATTCGCCACCTCGGGAAACTGGAACTTCCGCGGAAAGAGATCACCCGGTATGCATTTATGCTGGAGCCCCTGGCGGAATTGGAGCCGAGCCGTACGCATCCTGTGCTGAAAAAGACCTACGCGGAGCTGTGGGCCGAATACGACAAGACGGCGTTGCGTCAACATCGGCGTGCGGCTGGGGCTGCCGCCCTACCGGGGTGACCGCGGCCGAGCGCCCGGACGCTTTGGCCAGTTCTCTTCATTCAACTGAATAGGCTGCGGCCGCCGTCGACCGAGAGGATTTGACCGGTCACGTAAGGCGCTTCGTCGGCCAGATAGAAGACGGCGCGGGCAATATCTTCCGGTCGTCCTATGCGCCCCAGAGGGATTTGTTCCACTACGACCTCTTGTTCGCCGGCTGCCATCGGTCTTTCGGGCCAGAGTATCGCTCCCGGCGCGACGCCGTTGACCCGCACGTCTGGAGCCAACTCTTTGGCGAGGCTTCTCGTCATCGCGTGGAGCGCTGCCTTCGCGATGCTGTAGACCGGAAAATCTTTCAGCATGCGCTCAGCGTGCACGTCACCGATGTTGACGATCGCGCCCCGAGTCGACCGGAGGTACGGGGCGCCGGCCTGCGATAGAAAAAACGGCGCGCGCAGGTTGCTGCCGATCAATTCATCCCATTGCGCCTCGGTCACCCGCCCCAGCGGCGTTGGATAAAAGGCGGAAGCATTATTGATCAACGCGTCCAATCTGCCGCGGAATGCGACCGCGCGCTCGATGAGCGCGCCGAGCGATACCGTTTGGAGCAAATCGCCTTGCAAGGTGATCGCGCTGTGGGGTCGTTCTTGGTTTAAGCCCGTGCTCAGCACCTCGACCTCAGTGCCCGAGTGGCGGTAGTGCAGGATCACGTCGTAGCCGGCGCGATGGAATTCGAGCGCAATCGCCGCTCCCAGACGCTTCGCAGCGCCGGTGATCAATACGGATTTCATAGGCGTGAGTTCACCGCTGCCCGTGAGGCAGGGGTCTGAACATACCGCCCTCTGCTTGTCGTGAAGTCTCGGTGCTGCCGGCGGTTGTCATCCAAGCGTCAACAAATCTTCGCGGTTTCGTCATCCGTACCCCCTAAGCTTCCGAATTCAGTAACGGCTCGGAAATCGTCCCGGAGTGTTTCCCCATGAAACTAATCCAAACCATCCATTCCTATGATGTTTTCATGTTCAACTGGTTCATGAACAGAAAGCATTTTGAACTCTGCGTGCGGGTCAGCCGCTGGGTTTCCAGGACGGGTGACGGTTTCCTCTATCCGGTGGTCGCCGTCTGTCTCTATTACGTCGATGCGCCTTTGGGCCGGCTGTTCTTCGTCTGTGCACTCTGCGCCTTTCTGGTCGAGAGGCCTCTGTATTTCGTACTCAAAAACGGTTTCAAACGCGGGCGTCCGGAGCAGGCATTGCCGGACTTTCACAGCTTCATCATTCCGTCGGACCGGTTCAGCTTTCCGTCCGGACACACCTCGGCCGCATTCCTGATGGCCTCGCTGCTCGGCTATTTTTTTCCGCCGCTGATTTTACCGCTGTACACATGGGCCTCCGCGGTCGGCTTATCCCGTATCTTTCTCGGAGTTCACTTCCCGACCGATGTGCTGGTCGGAAGCACCATGGGGACCACCATCGCGCTGATCAGTCTCAGGATGTTCGCTGCGTGAAAATTCTCTATGGTGTTCAGGCGACCGGCAACGGACACATCACGCGGGCGAGAGTCATCGCCCCTGTCCTGCTGCGGCGCGGAGTCGACGTCCGCTTTCTGTTTACCGGGAGGCCCTGGGAACATTTGTTCGACATGGAGGTGTTCGGTGACTGTGACTGGCGACGTGGACTCACCTTCGCGACGCGTGCCGGCCATGTACAGTATCTCCGGACGGCATTCCGCAATGACCTGATCGGCTTCGTGCGGGATGTCCGGACGCTCGACCTATCCCCCTACGATCTGGTGGTAACCGACTTCGAGCCGGTCACGGCATGGGCGGCCAAGCTCCAGGGTGCCAAGAGTATCGGCATCGGACATCAGTATGCCTTCAATTACCCGATCCCCCGAACCGGTGACGATGTGCTGGCGCGCAACGTGATGAAATACTTCGCGCCGGCATCAATCGGTCTTGGGCTGCACTGGCATCATTTTGACCAGCCCATTCTGCCGCCGATCATCGAGACGCCGGCCGACCCTGAACACGTGCGTCAGGATAAGATTGTGGTCTATCTGCCGTTTGAAGACATTCGCGCGATCGTCCATCTTCTTGAGGGTTTCAAGTCCTACCAGTTCCACGTCTACAGCTCCTCGCCTTGCTCACGCAAACCCGAACATATTCACATTCGGCCGCTTTCCCGGCTCGGGTTTCAAGACGATTTCCGGGATTGTAGCGGTGTGATCTGCAATGCCGGTTTCGAATTGGCGAGCGAAGCCCTGCAGATGGGCAAGAAGCTTCTGGTTAAGCCGCTGCGGGCGCAAATGGAGCAACTGAGCAACGCACTCGCGCTGGAGCAGATTCAGCTGGGAGCCGTGATGCCGGACCTCGACGAAGCGAGCGTCGCGTACTGGTTGAAGAATGGGGCGGCGCATCGGGTTATCTACCCCAACGTCGCGGAGGCGGTCGTGGAATGGATGCTCGCGGGCGATCCCCGTATCGATCAGGAATGGGTTCGCTCGGTCTGGGACCGAGTCGTCTATCAGCGCACGAACGACGCTTTCCCCCCGGCAGTGGTCCGCTGTGCCTGACGCGTCAAGGTGTCTGTGGATCAGCCTTCGATGCCCTCGGCGTAGCGCGACCAATCGGCATGCTTATCGCCGAATGCCAGGAAATAAGGGTTGAGGAAGCTCTCGCGAGCGTTGTAGCGGAGCTCCCGGCCCTTCAAATCTGTCACCCGCCCGCCCGCCTCCTTGACGATGCAGTGTGCGGCAGCGGTATCCCATTCGCACGTAGGTCCGATCCGGGGATAGAGGTCGGCGGCACCTTCCGCCACGAGACAGAGCTTCAGCGAACTGCCCATCGGCCGCAGCTCGTGATCGCCCAGACGGCTCAGGTACAGCATCAGTGGAATGGTCTGATGGGAACGGGAGCCCACTACGGTGACATGTCTGTTCAGACGATCCTTGACCCGAATCGGGGTCGGGGTCTCGCTTCCGACCTGCTTATAGGCACCGCATCCTTCGGCGGCGAAATAGCATAGATCAAGGGCTGGCGCATGGACGACGCCCAGCACCGCTTCCTGCTCGAAGACCAGCGCCACGTTGACGGTGAATTCGCCGTTCCTCTTGATGAACTCCTTGGTGCCGTCCAGCGGGTCGATCAACCAGCAGCTTTTCCATGCGTGGCGTTCCGAAAAAGGCGCCGTCGCCGATTCCTCCGATATGACAGGATGGGTCGGTTTCAGGGCGGTCAGACCCTGCACGAGGCAGTCGTTCGCGGCGAGATCAGCCTGAGTCAAAGGGGTGTTGTCGTGCTTGATGGCGACCTGGAAATCCGTCTCATAAACTTCGAGAATCCGCTGGCCGGCCTGCTTCACGAGAGCGACGACCGGTCCGAGCAACTGGGAGGGATCCTTCATCAAGGGCATGGACATTGTACCTTTGCTGCTCACGTCGCTTGGGTTACCCACAGTGCTTGAAAGGCGATCATAACCGATGATCGACTGGGAAAGGATCGACAGGGTATTTCTCGACATGGATGGCACCTTGCTGGACCTCAACTTTGATAACCATTTCTGGCAGGAATTCGTGCCGAGGCGTTATGCGGAGGCGCATGGCTTAACGCTGGAGGAGGCCAAGCGGCAACTGACGCCCCGCTTTCGCGCGATGGAAGGCCGGCTCGAGTGGTACTGCCTTGACTACTGGAGCGCGGCATTGCAGTTGGATCTGGCCGGGCTGAAGGAGGAAGTGGCCGGTTTGATTAGCATCCTGCCGCACGTTACGGAGTTTCTGGATGCCGTCAAAGTGCTGGGCCGGCGGCTGATTCTAGTGACCAATGCGCACCCGCGCAGTCTGTCGCTGAAGATGGAAAGGACCTGCCTGAACCTCTTCTTCGACCGGATTGTTTGCTCGCACGATTTAGGACTTCCTAAAGAACTGTTGGGTTTCTGGGATCGGCTGCATCGGCTGGAAGCCTTCGCGTGCGAGCGGACGCTGCTGGTGGACGACAGCGTAGCGGTACTTCGCGCCGCGCGCGCCTACGGCATTGCGGCTACGGTTGCGATTCGACGGGCGGACAGCCGACTCCCTCCGCGCGACATCACCGAGTTTCCCGCAATTGAGGATTTTCGGGAGATCACGCCGCCCTGAAGGCGCTGAGTCGGGTCGGTAGGTCATAGAATTTTCACCGGATTTTCTGCGTCTTGTCACTTGATGTCCGTATTGTGACGGCTGTTTTCACAGCCTGGTTCATGACTCATCGTGCAAGCAGAATCCTTCGGAATCGTGCGTCAATCCTCTCGTCGTCTACGAACCTTCGTCGCGCAAGATGAACGGATCGTCGAGGAGGCCCAAAGCCTACGCTACCGCGTCTTTTCTCAGGAGATGGGGGCACGCCTGCATTCCAACGTGCCCGGTTTGGATGTCGACGAGATCGACGGCTACTGCGATCATCTTGTGGTGTACGATCGGCAGGCGGAAAAAGTTATCGGCTGCACCCGTCTTCTCTCCGATGCCCAAGCGGCGAAGCTGGGCCATTTTTATTCGGAAGGTGAGTTTCATTTGGACGGCGTGCTTGCTCTGCCGGGGCGATTTCTGGAAATCGGTCGTACCTGCGTCGATTCAAACTATCGGGGCGGGATGGTGATTGCCGCACTGTGGAGCGGTCTCGCCGACTACATCGCCGCCAACCGCTTCGACTACCTGATGGGATGTGCCAGTATTTCGCCCGGTCCGAGCGGTTTCGCGGTCGAAGCAGTCTACCGTCAATTGCCGCGCGAGCACCTCGGGCCGGACGCCTTGCGGGTGGCTCCGAAACGGGCTGTGCCTCCGGCCAGGCGCTGTCAGCGTGACGAGAGCGGCATTCCTCCGCTGCTGCAAGCTTATCTGCGGCTTGGCGCTTGGGTGTGCGGCGAGCCGTGTTGGGACGAGGATTTCAATGTAATGGATCTCTTCGTTCTACTCCCGGTCGAGCGTCTTGCCGCACGTTATGAGAAACACTTCATCGGCACTCGGGAGCATAGGCGTGAGACCATTCCGTCGATACTCTAGGGCGCTTCTGATCGTTCTCGTGTTTGCCGTCGGGCTGATTTCGGTTGGCCTACTGTTTCCTGCATGCCACATCCTTCCCGACAAGCGGGCGGCTTGCGTGCAGGGATGGATCCAGCGGAAGTGGTATTGCGCGCTGCTGCGGGTGCTGAAGGTCAGAGTTCGGCGGTTTGGTCGAGTGGCCGACGAGGCGATGTTATGGGTCGGCAACCACGTCTCTTGGCTGGACATTGTCGTATTGGGTGCGCAGCGTCCGCTCACATTCGTGGCAAAGAACGAAGTCGGAAGGTGGCCCATCGTCGGCTTTATGGCTCGCCGCACAGGCACTTTGTTGGTTCAGCGGGGTGACGCCGCGAGCAGCCGCCAGACGGCCGAAGCCATGGCCTGGCTACTGCGGCAGAAGCGCCGGATCATGTTGTTTCCGGAAGGCACGAGCAGCAACGGCGACAACGTGCTGCGCTTCCACTCTCGCTTGTTTCAGCCGGTGACTTTGGTCGGAGGGGCGGTACAAGCGGTCGCCGTTGCTTACCGCGGCGAGGCCGCCGTACTGGGGCCGTTCGTGGGCGAGGACGAGTTTCTGCCGCACCTCTGGAAACTGTTGTTGCTTCCGGAGATCTGGGTTGACGTGACCTTCTGTGAACCGGTCTCGGCAGCGCTGGGTCAGCGAGACGTTCTTGCCCGGCTGACACAGCAACAAGTTGCCGAGGCACTGGGCTGCGGCGCTGCAGCCTACGGGGGGCGGCGGAGCCGCTCGGGAACGGGCTGATGACGCTACTTGCCTGAGCGTTCTCACAGTGCTGTTGCGAAGCGAACGAGGTAATCCCTGCCCGTCACCGGCACCACCCGGCGGGGCCGGCCGGCGGTCGCTCGGTCGCTGGGCCTGCGTCCGCGTTTTCAAGGGACAGGCAGGCTTGCAATCTCGCGCGGTTTGAGCTGAAATTCGTGCCAGGGATATCTATGTTCTTTCTCCCCCGATCCTACCGAACCTAACCATGCCATTCAGGAGAGCGACGTGAGCGCGAACACAGTGCAATTGACTGACGCAGATTTCGAGGAAAAAGTGCTGAAATCCGCGGAACCGGTTCTGGTGGATTACTGGGCGGAATGGTGTGGTCCGTGCAAGATGATCGCTCCGGTTTTGGAAGAGATTGCCGCAGAGTATGCCGGTAAGCTGACGGTTGCGAAGCTGAACATCGACGACAATCCCACCACACCGCAGCGTTTTGGTGTCCGCGGTATACCGACGCTGATGCTTTTCAAGAACGGGGAAGTCGAGGGCACCAAGGTAGGCGCGATGTCGAAATCCCAGCTGGCTGCTTTTCTCGATACCTACCTCTGACGCTTTACCGGCACGGCATCGAAAGTACTCAAGGCCCGCCGCCCGCTGCGCGACTGGACGGAACCGGTCGCTTGTGATAGCGTAGCGTCAACGATACGGACGTCTCCGATTCCGCCTCGGCGCGGAACCTCCCCTGTGTATGCCCCGTCCCCGGGGCTCTCTGTCAGCTCCTCCCGATCCGCGAATCGCGCACCGTTCTCCGTCTACACAGTCACTACCGCTATGAATCTGACCGACCTCAAGCGCAAGCCCGTTGCCGAACTCATCGAACTCGCCGAGTCGATGGACATCGAAGGGGTGGCCCGCACCCGCAAGCAAGACCTTATCTTCTCGATGCTGAAGAAGTTGGCCAAAAATGGAGAGGATATTTACGGCGATGGCGTTCTGGAGATTCTTCAGGATGGCTTCGGCTTCCTGCGTTCGGCCGACATGTCCTACCTGGCGGGGCCGGACGACATCTATGTCTCACCCAGTCAGATTCGGCGCTTCAGTCTGAGAACGGGCGACACGATTTCGGGGAAGATACGCCCGCCGAAGGATAGTGAACGCTACTTCGCGATGCTCAAGGTTGAACAGATCAACTACGAGCCGCCGGAGAACGCCAAGCACAAGGTGCTGTTTTCTAATTTGACGCCGCTGTTCCCGGTCGATCGGTTCGTGCTCGAACTGGGCAACGGGACGACTGAGGATCTGACCGCGCGCGTCATCGACCTCATCGCGCCGATCGGCAAGGGCCAGCGCGGGCTCATCGTCTCGCCGCCGAAAGCCGGAAAGACGATGATTTTGCAGAATCTCGCACACTCGATCGCGGAGAAGAACCCGGAGTGTTACCTCATCGTGCTGCTGATCGACGAGCGGCCTGAAGAAGTCACCGAGATGCAGCGCAGCGTTAAGGGTGAAGTCGTCTCCAGTACCTTCGACGAACCGCCGGCCCGTCACGTCCAAGTCGCGGAAATGGTCATCGAAAAAGCCAAGCGACTGGTCGAACATAAACGTGACGTCGTCATTCTACTGGATTCCATCACCCGGTTAGCGCGGGCGCACAACACCGTGATTCCGCCCTCCGGTAAGGTGCTGACCGGTGGCGTCGACGCTAATGCGTTGGAACGACCGAAGCGATTTTTTGGTGCGGCCCGGAATATCGAAGAGGGCGGCAGCCTGACGATCATCGCCACCGCGCTGGTCGATACCGGTTCCCGAATGGATGAAGTGATCTACGAAGAGTTCAAGGGCACCGGCAATATGGAGCTGCACCTGGACCGCAAAATCGCCGAAAAGCGGATCTACCCTGCCATCAACATCAATCGGTCGGGCACACGCCGGGAGGAGTACCTGGTTCCAGCGGATGAACTGCAAAAATGCTGGATTCTGCGGAAGATTTTGCAGCCGATGGACGAGATGTCCGCCAGTGAGTTCATCCTCGGCAAACTGAAGGACACGAAGACCAACGCCGAGTTTTTCGAAATGATGAAGCGCTGAGCACCCACCCTGCGGGATGCACACCCGCCCGGGTTCTTATCCGATTAAACCCTGCGAGCGACTCCCGAGGGAGGTAACTTCTCTGACACGGGGATCGGGCTGCGATGGGCGGCATCAGAGAGCTGCCGAGTTGCGCGTGGTGTGGGCCCACGTTCTGCGGCAGCGCCGAATCCGTCAACCGACCCGATCCCGCTGTTCGTGGCCCACGCGAAATCAGCCGATCCATCCTCGTCAATCCCGCATCCGCGGGTCGTTCGTGTTCATTGCTGGAGTCGGTTAGCCGATAAAACTTGCGAACACCCCTGCGCCCGAGCCGATGACCCGCCCGCTGTGATGCAGATGGCGGATCATCGGCGTTTCGGTGCCGACCTTCTCCTGACGAAAAACCTTAAGTCGGCGAACGTCTCACGCGTTCGCCCGATGGTAAAGCCCGCGTCCCCTACGGCGGACTGATTGACTCAGGCCGGGTCTGCCAACAACCTGCCTCATGCGAGGTTTTGTGCAGCTACCATGAAATACAGCATGGGGATCGAGAACATCGTATTGAAGCGGCTGGCCAGCATGGCGATGCGCGCCGCGGCTTTCTTTTCATCATCTTCCGCCGGCACTAGGCCGAGCACCTTCTGCTGATTCGGCCAGATGATGTTCCAGACGTTGAAAGCCATGATCAGACCCAGCCACATGCCGATCCCAATGTACAGGGTCGGCCCGCTCTTCAGGTAGCCCAGCAGCAGTGCTTCGATGATGTAGCCGTTCAAACCGCCCAGCACGAGTCCGGTCACGACGGTGGCCAGTGCGGCCCAGCGGAACCAGAACAGAGCAGTCGGTGCGATCACTTTGCCGATGGCGGGTTTCTGCTCGTCGGGGATCTTCGGCATCGAGGGAATCTGCACAAAGTTGAAATACCACAGCAGGCCGATCCACATCACACCGGACAGCACGTGCATCCATCGAAACAGGAATGTCAACCAGTCCCGCGACAATTGAATGCTGCCGCTGGCGAAGGCGAGTGCCAGCACCAGCACCACCCCGAAAATCAGAGCGCGCTCAAGTCTATCCAGGCCCAACGGGGCTAGGCCGTTGATCAACTTCAACATAACGAATCGCATAGCTTTTTTCTCCCGATGCTTAAAATGATCCGAGTGTAGGCCCGAGTTTCGGGTCGGCAACAGGGTATTGCCAACGGGCGTGATGAGCAAACGTTTTCGAGTCGATCATCGACGGCGGGCATGGCGAATCCGCCGAGGCGGCATGACGAAAACAAGGCGTCTGCCATCGCGGCAAGGGGAGCGTCCGGGCTTGCGGGATTCGGTGACAAATCGTGCTGTCCGCGTGATCGGGCCATGTTTCGGTCGGTCGTTCATCTGCGCGCCGGGTCCGTCGAAACCAGACGCACGTGCCCGGAACCATTGGGTTCAGCAATCTTCTTCCGACCACTCGTCCGACAGTTGCGCCGGGCGATTTGCGGGGCGAGGCATCGGCAGCCTTGCTGCGAAGACTTCGCGAGCGCCGCGTCAGTGAAGTTAAGTTGCCTGAAAGCTGACGCCAGACTACCATCCACCGAATGATCAGTGTTGTGTTTGCCTATGGGTCGCTGCAGATACCCGCGGTCATGCATGCCGTGACCCGGCGTTATCTCGCGAGTCGACCCGCCCGTTTGGAGGGCTATGCCCGCTACCGGTTAAAGCGGCGGAGCTACCCGGGACTTCGCCGTCGTTCGGGCGCAGCCACCGAGGGGATGTTGTATTGCGGCGTGGATGGGCTCGCCTTAACGCGGCTGGATCGTTTCGAGGATAACTTTTACCGGCGGCAGACCCTTCGGGTCGTCATTGCACCGGACAGGGTCGTGCCAGCTCAGGTCTACGTGATTCCGCCGCGATATTACCGGTTACTGCAACCGGGTCGCTGGTCCCTTCGACAGTTCCAGAGTACAGCGCTCAAGGCTTATTTGCGGCGTTGTCGAAGAATGGTGACGATCGCTGACCGTCAAGCGGATGCCTCATGACACAACGTCCCGAACAGAGTCTCCGACGGTCCTTCCACATGGGTGGCTGAGGAACGCGGCGGCCTGACACGGACCGGTGCAAAGCCGGGGAAACAGGTTCCCCGGGGCGAGAGGATAACTTGATGTCCTGAGGATCGGTTGAACTTTCGGGCGATGAAGTCAAACCATCAGCGTAACAAGGCCAAAGGGTAGAAGAATAAGCATGAACGTCGAAGTCGAGCGTGGCGAGCAGTGGACCGTTCTACGGGTTCTCGAGGAACGGGTTGATGCCCATAACTCAGGAGAGCTGAAAAGCGTTTTGTTAGAGCTTCTGGAAAAGAATGTCGCATCGCTTGCAGTGGATCTCAGTCAGGTGCGATTCATCGACAGCTCGGGCCTCGGCGCGCTGCTGGCCGGTTACAAGAACGCCAATTTGCGTCAGGCGCGGCTGTTGTTAGTGGGTGTGCAGCCGCGAGTGCAATCCATGTTCGAACTGACCCGGCTGCATCATGTTTTCGAGATGGTGAATCATCTCGACGAGGTTTCGATTCAGCAGTAGGCGAGTACCGAATGGGGACAAACAGCGTCGCCGTTGACATCGTGGTTCCCAGTCGGACCGAGTACCTGGCGCTCGTCGGGAGCATCGCGGAATGCCTGGCCCGGAGCCTCGAGGCTTATTCCGGAGACCGCGAGGCACTCGCGTTCGATCTGAATGTCGTGTTGACCGAGGCGGTGATGAATGCCATTCAACATGGATCGCCGTTGAGTTCTCCCGACATGTTGCGGGTCCGTATCGACATCGAGGGCGAAGTTCTCTCCATCCGGGTTCACGACAGCGGGCAGGGATTCGTGCTGGATGAGTTGGCCGAACGTGATCCTGCAGCGCTGGAAGAAAGTGGGCGGGGGATTTTTCTGATTCGCGCTCTGATGGATTCGGTGTCCTACCGGAAAACGCCGTCAGGGAACGTTCTCGAGCTGAAAAAGAAGTTGGGCTGATGGGCTCTTTGGCCGGTGTTTGGTCGTAATGGGAGTTCCACACCCATTCATGATCTGGTCTTTGGAGCCTTGAGAGGAAGAGTTGACTGGATTTTCCCTGCCGGGGAGCGAGAGCAACGGCGCGGACTGGGATGCCCGGTTCGAGCGGTTGTTGCTGCGCTGTGTCGGCGCAGATCGCAGCAGGCGGTTACTGACGCCTTTCTTGAGCCGCTTCGGTTCGGACTACCGGGTGCGTGTCGGGCCTGCGGCCGCGGTTCGCGATTGTCTGAATATCGAAACATTGAGCTCCGGCCACGCCGATCTTCTGGATCTTCGCCATGAACTTAGAGGCGGGCATCGAGATTGCCTCCGGTGGATAAGCCGGTGTGAACGTCCCTTGGACGAATGCATTCCGCTGATTAGGCATTGCGGACTTAGAGTCCTGGATCAGGTTCAGTTTGTTACCGCTTTCGACGGCGGTGCCGTGTACCTTCGGCTCTTCGATGTTGAGTCGAGAGGCGGTGCGGCGCTGACGCCTCGGCACGCTCGGGTTCGGCTGATTGAGACCTTACAGGCGGTGCTGAGCGGACGCGCGGCGAACGATGCGCTGAATGGGCTAGTGATCGCCGGTGACCTGAGCTGGCCGGATGTGGACATTCTGAGGGCTTACTGCAACTACGCGAATCAACTCGGAGGTCTGCTGCGGCGCCGGTTGGTCGAGCAGGCACTGCTGAATAATCCGCCGACAGCGCGGCTGCTGTTTCGATATTTCGAGGCGCGTTTCGATCCAGCGCGAGGGTCCTCCGACCTTCGCCAGCGGGAAGAAAGTCTGCTGGAGCCGCTGCGCGCGGCGTTGTCCGATGCGTTGAACGCCGTCACTGAAGTCGGCGACGACCGTACATTGCGCCACCTGTTCAACCTGATCGATGCGACGCTGCGAACTAATTTCTATCGCCGCCGCGGGGAGGTTGGTCCGGCGCTCGCGCTCAAGATTGATTCCTTTGGCGTGATCGACATGGCGGCGCCGAGACCCGCTTATGAGATCTATGTCCATGCCGCCGATTTCGAGGGTATCCACCTGCGCGGAGCCAAAGTGGCGCGTGGCGGGATCCGATGGTCCGATCGTCAGGAGGATCTGCGCGGCGAAATCCTTGATCTGCAGCAAACGCAGATGATCAAGAATTCCCTGATTGTGCCGCAAGGCGCCAAGGGTGGATTCGTCTTGAAGAGACCTCCGCGCGAGCCGGAAGCCCGCCGCGCCGCGGCCCGGCAGGCATATCGACGCTTCATCGGCGCTTTGCTCGATGTGACTGATCGTGGGCCCAAAGATACGGGCCGCGTCCATCCTTCTGTCCTGACGTATGATGCCTCCGATCCCTATCTGGTCGTGGCAGCCGACAAGGGGACGGCCGGCTTTTCCGACTTGGCCAATGAAGTCGCCGACCAGCAGGAGTTCTGGCTGGGTGATGCATTTGCCAGTGGCGGATCGCGCGGTTTCAGCCACAAGCGCTTCGGCATTACCGCGCGAGGTGCCTGGGAATGCGTCAGACGGCATTTCCGGGAGATGAATCGGGACATCGAACGGGAAGCAATCTCGGTCGTAGGAATCGGCAGCATGGATGGCGATGTATTCGGCAATGGCATGTTGCTGTCTCGAAACATCCGCTTACTTGGTGCTTTTTCCGCGAACCACATTTTTCTCGACCCCGATCCGAACGGCGACCGGTCGTTACGCGAACGGCAGCGGCTGTTCGATCTTGCGGGGTCCACTTGGGGGGATTACGATCGGGCATTGCTCTCCCGCGGCGGCGGAGTTTTCCTGCGCAGTGCGAAGCGGATCCCTCTCGCGCCGGAAATACGGGACTGGCTGCGGGTTCGCTACGACACGATTGACGGCGATGGATTGATCCGTTTGTTGCTGACAGCCCCCGTCGATCTGCTGTGGTTCGGCGGCATCGGGACGTATGTCAAGGGTGCTGACGAGTCCAACGACCAGGTCGCGGATCACACCAATGATGGAGTGCGTGTCGACGCAGCACAACTGCGTGCCAAGGTCATAGGGGAGGGGGCCAATCTCGGCCTGACCCAGCAGGCAAGGATCGAATACGCGCTCCAAGGTGGGCGCATCAACATGGATGCGCTCGATAATTCGGCAGGCGTTGACTTATCCGATCATGAAGTCAACTTGAAGATCCTCTTGGGGCACCTTGCATCCGAGGGATTGATTGCCGGGCCGATCGAACGAGATGCGCTGCTGGAGACGCTGGCCTCGGAGGTGTGTGGCAATGTGCTTGCCCATAATCGCAGCCAGAGTCTCTGTCTCTCGCTAGATCAGGCCCGCTGTCGTCGTGAACCGGAGACATTTCTGGCGCTGTCGGAGCGGCTGGCTAATCTGGGTTTCCTCGACCGCGGAGCTGCCGACGTTCCCGACCGCAACGTCCTTCTGGCGCGTGCCGGCCAATGTCTGACGCGGCCAGAGCTGACCGTGCTGCTCGCCCGAACCAAACTGGCGTTGAAGTCGTTACTGTCGAAAGCGGACGGTGTGTTGCGCATCACCGACTTTGCGGATCTCTATCAAAGTTACTTTCCGTTAATGATCCGAACCTCCTTCGGCGAGAGGCTTGCAGGGCACCCTTTGGCCTATGAGATTACGGTGAGCCAAATTTGCAACACGGTGATCGATCGGGCCGGAGTGTCCTTTCTGACCTGGGTGGAAGAGCCGACACCGGAACTGATCGCCCGCGCTATAAGTTTGTACCGCCTCTTCGACCGGACCCTGGATGCCCATCAGCAATGGCATGCGATCTGTGCCGCCTCGCCACCCGACACTGAGCTTCGTCTTCTGCTCGGCGTGGAGGATGCGCTGGCGACC
>JALORT010000223.1 GCA_025458755.1 Methylotetracoccus sp. | reverse complement strand
TGGCTGCCGAGAGGTTGGCGACGCCCGGTCCCGGGTCGAAGTCCGTGGTCGATTGCAGTCCCCCCGTCGTGTAAACATTGCCGCCTGCATCCACCGCAATGTCGCCCGGAAAGTTGTTGCTGCCAGTAAAGGCGCGGCCCCAGGTGAGAGTTCCGTCGGGGGCAAACTTCGAGACGTACAGGTTATTGGTGCTGGCCGACGGAGCCGTGACCGAGACGATGCCCGGGCCCGGGTCGAGATCAGCGGCACCGAGAAACGTTCCCAGCACATGGGCATTGCCGGCGCTATCGACCGCGACATCCGTCGCCAGGTCGCCATTGAACGAGGTCGCGTTGCCCCCCCAGCTTTTCGCCCATAGAAAACCGCCGTTGTTGTCGAGCTTGGTCAGGAAGGCATCGAAAGTAGATGTTGTCCCGTTCAACTGCGATGTGAGGTTGACTGTTCCGCTGCCGGGATCGAAGTCGGTCGTGCCATTGAACTGTCCGACGACAAAAAGGTTGCCGGCTCCGTCCGTGGCCAATCCCTCGAGCCGTTCGCCACTGAGGCCATCGATGCTTCCTACCCACTGGAATATCCCGTCGCTATCGAGCTTCAGAACAAAACCGCCTGCACTGCCAACTGCCGTTTGGTTGGCGACGCCTGGACCGGGATCGAAATCGACCGTGGCGGAATAGGATCCAGTGACCCAGACATTCCCGCTCGGGTCGATGGCCACGTCGGTTCCCCATTCCGAACCGGTGCTTCCAAGACGATGAACCCACAGCAACCCGCCCGAAGGCGAGTATTTGCCAACAAAGGCATCGGCGTTCGCGCCAGTCGAGGTCAGGCTCGTGACTCCCGGTCCCGGATCAAAATCGACCGTGCCTCGAAATTCGCCTGCGATATAGACATTCCCAGCCGGGTCGGTGGCCACGGCGCGTGCGATATCGGTGCTGCCGCTCCCGAAGGTATTCACGAAGTTGAGGTCCCCCGCCAGCATCATTCGATCTGAGAGCGGTTCCGCCACGAGATGGCGAACTCGCGATGGCGAACTGGCCGCCAAGCCCCCTAGAAATGACCGCCGTGTCTTGCTCCGCCGATTTCGGGACGCCGATTGCTCGCGCATTGTTGATCTCCGCTGCATCGCCTGTTGCACACCCGCATGAAGTAAGTGCCACACCTTTCACAGCGAGAGCCGGATCCGATTTTGCAAGGAAAATCAGGAGAGGTCTTCGTAGCAAAAAAATCTTGGCACTGATCTTGTCGGGGAGAATGTAACTATCTTCGGGGGATAAAGCAACTTGCCGCGCAGGCAATTCGTTTGAGGGTTTGCCGATAGCCTCGCTATCGCGGCCAACTGGGGTAAACGACGCCGGCCGAACACGCGGCGACAAGAACAGAGTCGGCCTGACTGATAACCGGAAGCGCGCCGGTCGACGGCGTTCACCCGGATCCTGCGGACGGTTCGCCATCGATTATTTCGTCGCGGGGCGAGGAAGTGGCGGGGTTCGACGCCGTTCCGAGGACGCACCCGGGAAGCGTACCGGCACGTGCAGGCAGCCCACCCCAGCGCGGCCAGCAAAGTCGGTAGGCGGTCGCTGATGTACGTGAGGAAGATCAGCCCGAGTGCACCGCCATGGCATAACGTTTGCCGATTGTGCCGGCAGGAGAGCCCGATCTCGTGCAATAAGGAGCTCGCGATGTCCGCACGTTCATACGCGCTGGCAGGATCGCTCGCGGCGCTGGCGGCTACTGTGTGCTGGCTGGTCCAGGCCTTCGCCGAAGTGCAGGTGGGCACGGGGTTTCAGCCCGGCGAGTCAGTGCAAAGCATCCGGGTGGAGATTGCCGTTGCGCCCGGCGGTGAAGACCTCG
Source organism: Methylotetracoccus sp. (assembly GCA_025458755.1). Lineage (GTDB taxonomy): Bacteria > Pseudomonadota > Gammaproteobacteria > Methylococcales > Methylococcaceae > Methylotetracoccus. The sequence continues at coordinate 2,962 of JALORT010000223.1, read as the reverse complement.
ATGAGCCGCTGGCGTTAGACCTCGGTCTCGGCTTTCCGTTGTGGCTGCAGCGGCTGGGGCGGGTCGATTCGACCGTCGCTCCATTCGGCGCTGTGTCGCAATCTGGCACAGATGCGCATGCGATTCGAGCGGGGGAGCGCGCCACGTTCGAGTTTACCGCCTCCGGAGTTGCCGGACTCGATGTGCTCCGCACCACGGATCAGTTGCTCGCCGGGGTCCAGGTATCCGACATCAGCCGGGTTGGGTTTACGAGCCCGGCCGAACATGGCTGGATCCTCGCCGGTTACAAGATTGACATCAACGGCAAGCCATTTGTCGCCAACGACGCGGTGAACGCCAACGGCCGCGGTCTGCAAGACGCCGCCCGCGAAAGGCTCCAGGAGTTGAATCGCGACCTCGCGCCGCAGCAGACCGAACTCACCGATCTGCAAGCCCTGGCGGCCACGGGACTGGCGACCGCCGCCGATCAGACGCGGCTGGCCGAACTGCAAGCCGCGCTAGCGCCGCAGATTGCGGAGCAGCGGCGGATCGAACGCCAGTTGCGTGGCGCGGCGCCGCTCTTTGTGGAAAGCGGCTTTCGCCCTCAGGGACGGACGAGCGGAGCGATCGAGAGCATGCGGGTGACGGTGATCACTGCGCCGCACACCGGCGCCGAGACCCGCAACTACGTGTACTTTCGCGCGGGGGGACACAAGTACCTCCTCGGCTCACCGCTGCATCCCCTTTCACCCGATTATGGCGAGCAGGTGTTCGAACTGGATCTGGCGACTGGGCCGCTGGTGGCTGGTGACCTGCGCGGCTACGGGCTCGGGATGCTGGCCCACGCTCAGCCGGGCGGTGACACGCCGGATCGCTGGCATCCGCAGCGGCTGCGAATCGAAGTGGATGGCCGGGCGGTATACGACAGCGAGGAGAACTCCCTCGACCGCTCATCCCTGGCGGCCATTCGACTCATTCCGCCCGCCCAGATGAATAGCGACGATAGTGCCGTGGTCAACACGCCAATCGAACGCGAAGCGTTCGTCTGGCTGGCCGGCAGCGGGGCGGGACTGGATCTCGTGAATGGAGGTCCGGCCGAGCTTCCCGGCGAAGATGACCCCACCTATCCCGACCCCGAACCGGGAATCACGGTTGATCAGGACATCACCATCAACGAGGAAACCTGGTACGACCCGGACGCCGGGCCCTTCCCCGGCGAAACTGGATTTCCGGACGACTGGGAGCCAGGGTGGGCGCCCGGTTGGGGGCCAGGGTGGCATCCGGGCTGGGGACCCGGACTCGATCCCGGCTGGGGTCCGGGCTGGATCCCGGGGCCGAGTTGGCTGGACCTGCTTCTATTGGGTCTGCTCGACGAACTGGACGTACTCCCGGATTGGGTGTTGCCCGATTGGGTAATTCCCGATCCCGTCGGCGAGCCGCCGCAGCTCGAAGAAGTTACCGTCGATCGCATGACGGGGACGATCCACTGGACGGTGACCGGCGACGAAGCCCAGATCGACCACTTCACCGTGGACGTGGTGCGGGTTCGGCCCGACCTCGATGTACCGCTGGATGGCATGCTGTCGATGCCACTTGAAGTTGCCGCACACGAACGGTCGGTGCCGCTGAGTTCCCTCGTCATGACTCCGGTAATGGAAACCGCCGATTCGGCGAGCCGCGGGTATCTGGCAGTGCGGGTGACCATGGTTCCGACGGATCCAGCGATTGGGGTGGACCCCGGTCTTGCGCCGGCGGTCCCCTTGCGCGTGATGTTGCCCGGACAAAGCCTGCATCTCAGCCACGACTTTATCTACACGGAGGCGGGCGGGCCGACAACGCACCCCGCGGTTGCCTTCGGAGGCGAGCCGGAATTGCCGGGTCGCGCAGTCTGGTTGGCCAGCGAGATCGATGCTCACACGGGTGTCGTCTTCGGGGGTTACTCGCCACTGCAGCACCACATTGTGGCGCGGCCCGACAACGACGGGGACGTGATTGAAGTCCGGCTCCACTCGGATGTTCTGCCCCCCGGCAACTATCGCCTGATTGCGTACCTCGGTTTTCAAGGCGCGCTGGAGGAGCCAGCCGACGTGCTCGTGACCCAGGATGCCGATTTGCGAAGCATCCTTGATCCCTCGGCGCACAACGGTTACCCGCTCCTCATCCACCTGACGGCGGATCCCGCCCTCCCTCCGGGACACCTGATCCCGCTCATTGCCGACATGGAAACGAGCGATGTTGCCCCCGGTCCGATGGCGCTCGATGTCCGCTATCGCCTGACCAACATTCACGTCGATCCGCGCCATCCACCGGTGCTATTCGGCGTGCGGCTGATCGAAATGTAATCCCAACTGGACGCGGCGCCTGGCCGCCTATGGCTTCTATCGAGCTGCGATTCAACAAGGAAGCGTACGATGACCCGGAACCTGACCCAGCGCTGGCCGCTCCTGGCAGCGGTCGCCGGTTTCCTGCTGCTTGGCGCTTCGACGGCGGTCCTGGCTGCCGGCCCCGGGGTCCATGGCCGCGTGCTCGGGCATGATGAGCAAGGCCGCTTCCTCGGAGTCGTACCGGGCGCGAAACTCGTTTTTCGCAGCGCCGGCGGCGCACCGGTTGCTGAGAAATCGGCCGACGCCAACGGCTACTACAAGGTCGATCTGCCGCCGGGCGAATACAACTACGAGATTGACGCGCCGGGCTATCGCAAGGAAGACGCCGGTCGCGGCATGCGTCTGACCCAAAGCCAGGGATACGCGATCTTCAATCTGGCGCTGACCAAGGGAGAAGACGACCCCGCGCGCAAACCGCGTGAAACTCCTTCGCGCATGATGGGGAAGCTCCGCGGCCGCGTCCTCGAAAAAGTGTCGCCTGAACTTCGCGGCATTCCCGATGCCCGGATCACACTCCGCCGCGAGGGATCCCGGGGCGTAGCCATCCTCCACAGCCGTTCGACAGCGGACGACCAGCATCAGGCGGGAGATTACGAGAT
>JALORT010000222.1 GCA_025458755.1 Methylotetracoccus sp. | reverse complement strand
CAGATAACGTACGGCGACATCGTGATCCATCAGATACTCGGTCAAATCTTCCGCCATCCGCTTGGTCAGCGTCGTGACCAGCACACGTTCCTTGACCGCGACCCGCGCCCGAATCTCGGACAACAAGTCCTCTACCTGGGCGGAAGCCGGCCGAACTTCGACGTCCGGGTCGACCAGACCGGTCGGCCGCACCACCTGCTCGACGATGGCGCCGGAATGCTCTCGCTCGTACGGACCGGGGGTCGCGGAGATGTAAATCCGCTGCGGGGCGAGGCGTTCGAACTCTTCGAAGCGCAGCGGCCGGTTGTCCAAGGCCGAGGGAAGTCGGAATCCGTACTCGACCAGCGTTTCCTTGCGCGAGCGGTCGCCGCGGTACATCGCGCCGAGCTGCGGGATCGTGACATGGCTCTCGTCGATCACCAACAGCGCATCGGGCGGCAGGTAATCGAACAGAGTCGGCGGCGGTTCGCCGGCCTGCCGGCCCGACAAGTAGCGTGAGTAGTTTTCGATGCCGGAGCAGTAGCCCACTTCCAGCATGATCTCGATATCGAACAGCGTCCGCTGCTCCAGCCGCTGGGCCTCGACCAGCTTGCCCATACCCCGCAGTTGCTCCAGCCGCGCCTTCAGTTCGACCTTGATCTCGTCGATCGCATCGACCAGCTTTTCCCGCGGCGTGACGTAATGCGTCTTCGGGTACACCGTATAGCGGGCGATGCGGCTGATGATTTCGCCGGTCAGCGGATCGAACAGCGACATCCGCTCGATCTCGTCGTCGAACAGCTCGATTCGCAGCGCTTCCTTCTCGCTTTCAGCCGGATGGATATCGATCACATCGCCCCGCACCCGGAACGTCCCGCGCCGCAGTTCCGCTTCGTTGCGCGTGTACTGCAGATCGGCCAGCCGCCGGAGAATCCCGCGCTGCCCCAACAGGTCGCCCCGAACCAAATGCAGCACCATGGCGAAATATGACGCGGGTTCTCCCAGACCGTAGATCGCTGACACCGTCGCGACGATGATCGTGTCCCGCCGCTCCAGCAGCGCCTTGGTCGCCGAGAGACGCATCTGTTCGATGTGCTCGTTCAGCGAAGCGTCCTTCTCGATATAGGTGTCCGAAGCCGGACCATAGGCCTCGGGCTGGTAGTAGTCGTAGTAGGAGACGAAGTACTCCACCGAGTTCTCCGGGAAGAAATCCTTCATCTCCCCGTAAAGCTGGGCCGCCAGCGTCTTGTTCGGCGCCAGGATCAGTGCCGGGCGTTGTAGCGCCTCGATCAGGTTCGCCACCGTGAAGGTCTTGCCGGACCCGGTGACCCCGAGCAGCGTCTGGTGCGCTTCTCCGTCGTTGATGCCTTCGAGCAATTTCCGTATCGCCTCCGGCTGATCGCCCGCCGGTTCGAAGACACTGTGCAGACGGAACTTCTTCTCCTTCAGCGGATGCAGATTCGTGGGTTGATCGGTTATCATCGGTCGTTTTTCTTTGGCCCCGGCCTCTGCACCGGAACTATCAGCTTTACCGTCTCAGTGGACACCATGAGCATTCGACTCTCCGATCGCGTTCAATCCATCAAACCCTCTCCCACGCTGGCCGTCACCGCCCGTGCCGCGGCGATGCGCGCGGCTGGTAAGGATATCATCGGCCTCGGCGCCGGTGAGCCCGATTTCGACACGCCGGACCACATCAAGCAGGCGGCGATCAAAGCGATTCAGGACGGTTTCACCAAGTACACCGCGGTCGATGGAACGCCGGGACTGAAAAAAGCCATCCTCGCCAAGTTCGCACGCGAGAACGGGTTCGACTACACGCCGGCGGAAATTCTGGTTTCGTGCGGCGGAAAACAGAGTTTCTACAATCTGGCGCAGGCACTGTTGAATCCCGGCGACGAGGTCATCATCCCCGCACCGTACTGGGTCTCCTATCCCGACATGGTGCTGCTGGCCAGCGCGACCCCGGTGATCGTGTCCGCGCCGCAGCAGCAGTCATTTAAAATCAGCGCGGAGCAACTGGCAAACGCGATCACCGCCAAGACCCGTTTGTTCGTGATCAACAGCCCGTCGAATCCGACCGGCATCGCCTACACCGCGGATGAACTGCAGGGGCTGGCGGCCGTGCTGCTGCGCCACCCGGACGTGTTGATCGCCACCGATGATATGTACGAGCACATTCTGTGGAGCGGCGACTCGTTCTGCAACATTCTGAATGTCTGCCCGACGCTGAAGGACCGTACTATCGTGCTGAACGGCGTATCGAAGGCCTATTCAATGACGGGCTGGCGGATCGGCTATGCCGCCGGGCCGAAGCCGCTGATCGAAGCGATGACGAACATCCAGTCGCAGAGCACCTCGAACCCGACATCGATCTCTCAGGTCGCGGCCGAAACCGCGCTGAACGGCGATCAATCCTTCATCCAGGAGATGCTGACGGCCTTCAAGAGCCGCCATGATTTTGTTTTGGCCGAACTGAACAAGATCCCCGGCGTCGACTGCGTCGCAGCCGATGGCACGTTCTATCTGTTCCCGAGCGTACAACGGATCATCGACCGCATGGACGGCATCGCCGACGACGTCGCGCTGTCCGAGCACTTGATCGAACACGCCGGTGTCGCCGCGGTGCCCGGCTCCGCGTTCGGTGCGCCAGGCCACATCCGTTTGTCGATCGCCACCAGCATGAGCCACCTGGAAAAGGCGATGCAACGTCTGCAGAGCGCGCTGGGCGGCTAGGCCCAGCCGTCGGCAAGCCTTTCAGGCAAGGTCTTGATGCGTGTCGCGTTGAAAAGTTTGGGCTGCCGCGTCAACGAGGCGGAGCTGCAGGGCTGGTCACGGGAGTTCCGAGCCGCAGGCCATCAGATTGTCGACGAGTCCGAACCCGCCGATCTGGTGGTGTTGAATTCCTGTGCGGTCACCGAGGAGGCGGTCCGTAAGTCACGAGGGCTGTTGCGCCGAATTCATCGCGAGCAGCCGCAGGCCAAGGTGGCGCTCAGCGGCTGTTACGCTTCGCTCCATGCGTCGGACGCGGAGAGTCTCGGTGTCGATCTCATCGTACCGAATGGCGCAAAGGACCGGCTGGTAGAAATCACCGAGCGCGAACTGAACATCGTCGCCATGCCGGCCCTGGCGACTGAGCCGGATGCCGCATCGCTGCTGCCGCCGAATCGTCAGCGGGCCTTCATCAAAGTCCAGGACGGCTGCCGCTACCGCTGCACCTTCTGCATCGTCACGGTCGCGCGCGGCGAGGAGCGGAGCCGCGCGATCCCGACGATCATCGGCGAGATCAACACGCTGGTGAACGCCGGCGTGCAGGAAGTCGTGCTGACCGGCGTTCACCTCGGCGGCTACGGCAGCGACATTGGCTCCACCCTGGCCGATTTGATCCGCGCGGTGCTGACCGAGACCGACGTGCCGCGCCTCCGCCTGGGCTCACTGGAACCCTGGGAGCTGCCGGACGCCTTTTTCGATCTGTTCTCCAGCCCACGCCTGATGCCGCATCTTCATCTGCCGCTGCAAAGCGGCTCCGATACGGTCTTGAAACGCATGGCTCGGCGCTGCAGGACCGTTGATTTCGCTCATCTCTTGGCGCAGGCTCGAGCCGCGGTCCCGGATGTCAACATCACCACCGACGTGATCGTCGGCTTTCCCGGCGAAACCGAAACGCACTGGGCCGAGAGTCTGGACTTCATCGAGGCGATGGCCTTCGGTCACGTCCACATCTTTGGCTACTCCCCGCGGGCGGGCACGGCCGCCGCAGCGCTGCCCGGTCCAGTCCCGACGGCGATGAAAAAGGCTCGAAGCGTCGCTCTCCATGAACGGGCTCGCCAGATGAAGCGTGCCTATCAGGGCCGATTCCTGGGACGGGTTTTTCCGGTGCTGATCGAGGGCCCCGACAGCGGCCAGCCCGAAGGCTACACACCGAATTACATGCGCGTGTCGGTGGATCACACCGCGGGCGAAACCGCGGTGAATCGCGTGATGGAAATCCGGTTGACCGCGTTCGACGAGGCTAAGGGGCAGTTACGCGGCGAGGTTCGCCCGGCTTGAAACGGGCGGCCGCATAGAGCGTGGCTCCGGCCACGGCTGCGGGCGACACCAGAATGTTCAGCACCGGAATGCTGAGCGCGAGTTGGACCAGCCCGCCGAACACGAATCGATCGACCCGCATCCGTCGCAGGTTTTGCTGCTGCTCCGCGTACGGCAGGCCCAGTGCGTCGAACGGGTAGGAGAAATAGTCCTGCGCGAGAAACCAGGCCGAGAACGCCAGCCACAAAAAAGGGGCCGCGACGTTCACGCCGGGCACCACAAACAGCAGCAGGAACGGGACCGCCCGCAGCAGATAGCCCGCGACGCGCCGGGCCTCGATCCACATACTCTGCGCTGCGGATCTCAGCGCGTTCCCGCCTCTACTGCCGGCGGGCACGCCCGCCGCGGCAAGCAGCCGTTCCGCCAGCACCCCGTAAAAAGGCGCACCCAAAATATTCGCCGCCAGCGTGAACGTGAACGACACCAGAAACAGGAACACGAGACCAAATATCGGCCACAGCACCCACTGCAGGAATCCGAGCCATTGGGGAAGGATACTTTGCAGGAACATCCCGAAGTAGTGCACCGACACCCAGAGAGCGCCGGCGTAAAGTGCGCAATTGATCAGCAGCGGAATCAGAACCAGAGACCGGACCGCCGGCCGTCGCAGTTGAGCGAAACCCTGCACCAGGCAGGAGATGGCGGAGGATTTCAGCGGCAAACCTGGTTCTCGTTCAGTCGCGGTCATTGGAATTCCGTGGATTCCGCGTTACGCCGAAGCCGCCCTGACGACCGGCGTGTAGTCGCCC
>JALORT010000221.1 GCA_025458755.1 Methylotetracoccus sp. | reverse complement strand
CCAGTGGCGTGTGATTGAAGGGGGTTCGCGCGAGTACGTGAAAAAGGTAGTGGCGCCGTTTGTCGATCGCATCCGTCTGCGAAGTCCGGTGACGCGGGTGACGCGTTCGCCCCTCGGCGTTGCCGTAAGCACACTGACGGGACCGACTGAAACGTACGATCAGGTGATTCTGGCCAGTCACAGCGATCAATCGCTCGCGCTGCTCGCCGACCCGACCCCGGAGGAAGCGGCCGTTCTGGGCGCCATCCCCTATCAGGAAAACGAGGCTGTGCTTCACACCGACATCCGGCTGATGCCGCGGCGTTCCTTGGCTTGGTCAGCGTGGAATTACCATCGCACCGCGCAGGCACAGGACCGGGTTGCCGTCACCTACAACATGAACATCCTGCAGCGCCTGGAATCGCCGACGACCTTTCTGGTCACGCTGAACCAGACGGCTGCGATTCAGCCGAATCGAATCATTGCGCGGATGATCTATCACCATCCCGTTTTCACCCCATCCGCCCACGCTGCTCAAACGCAGTGGGAGAAAATTAATGGCGTGTGCCGTACCTGGTACGCTGGCGCTTACTGGGGTTACGGCTTCCACGAAGACGGGGTCGCCAGCGCCCACCGCGTTTGCTCGGCACTGGAGTCGGCGGCATCTCGCCCATGAACAGCTGCTTGTATCGCGGAATCGTGATCCACCGGCGGCTCCAGCCCAAGGCCCACGCGTTCAGTTTCCGGCTCTTCATGGTCTACCTCGACCTTGCGGAGCTGGATCAGGTATTTGCGGGACGCTGGCTCTGGTCGAGCCGCCGACCGGCGCTGGCCTGGTTTCGCCGCAAGGATCATTTCGGAGACCCGCACCAAAGCCTGCCGGACGCCGTACGCGATGCCGTCGAGCACGCAATCGGCCGCAGGCCGCAAGGCCCGATCCGCTTGCTGACGCATCTCCGATACTTCGGTTACTGCTTTAATCCGATCAGCATCTTTTATTGCTACGGGCGTGACGGCCACTCGCTGGAAGCCCTGGTGGCGGAGGTAACCAATACCCCGTGGGGCGAACGGCGTCTGTATGTGCTGAGCGATCCGACACCGCAGGGCGCCCCCGCAACGCTGCGCTTCAAGAAGACGCTGCACGTCTCGCCGTTCATGCCGATGGACCTCGATTACCTTTGGCGCAGCGACCTGCCGGGCGAACGGCTGAATGTCCATATGGAAGTCGTCCGCGGCGATGACAAGCTGTTCGACGCAACGCTCGCGCTGCAGCAAGAGCCGATCACCTCCGCCCATCTTGCCCGCGTACTGTGCCGGCATCCGTGGATGACCCTGAAGGTCATCGCCGGGATCCACTGGGAAGCTCTGCGGCTCTGGCTGAAGGGAGTACCCCTTTTTGATCATCCCGCTGAGGCCGCGACGCCGGGCGGTTCCGAAACTATCACGCGCCGTTGAGGACACTATGAATTCTTCCGCGATGCCGCCCCGCGACTCCCGCCCTGCCGCCGCCCATCGCTCGTTTCTCCCCTCCGGACCATCCGGCTCGTCGGAGCGCACGGCAGAAAACGTGCAAAATTCCGGAGGTTCCGGATGCGGCACGGATCGGCTGCAGCCCCGGCGGTCAATCGCGGCCAGATTTTTTCGTGAGCTGTTGCTGAACCACCTGTCGAAGCTCCAACACGGACGGCTGCACATCGAAGACGCCTGGGGCGTCCGCAGCTTGGGCGCCAAGACCGAACAGTGCGGCATCGAAACGACGTTGCGCATCCACGACCCCGCCGCCTATCGCCGCATCGCACTGCGCGGCAGCATCGGCGCAGGAGAAAGCTACATGGATGAGCAGTGGAGCTGCGACGACCTGACCGGGCTGATGCGGATTCTGGTCATCAATCGATCGACCATGGACGGTCTGGAAAGGGGGTTTGCCCGGCTTGCGCTACCCCTGTTCCATGCCTACCACTGGCTGCACCGCAACACGGTCAGCGGAAGCCGCAGGAATATCTCCGCCCATTATGACTTGAGCAACGAGTTCTACCAGCTGTTCCTCGACGACACGCTAATGTATTCCTGCGCGGTGTTTCCCGATACGGGAAGCACGCTATTCGATGCCTCGGTCACGAAGAACGATCTGATCTGCCGCAAACTCGCACTGAACGCGGCGGATCATCTGCTGGAAATCGGAACCGGCTGGGGCGGATTTGCGCTGCACGCCGCACGTCACTACGGGTGCCGCGTTACCACTACAACCATCTCCACGCGGCAATGGGAACTGGCGAAAAAGCGTGTCAGCGAAGCCGGGCTCGACGATCGCATCACCGTACTGCTCGAAGACTACCGCCGGCTCGAAGGGCGGTACGACAAGATCGTCTCGATCGAGATGCTCGAGGCGGTCGGTCACGCCTATTACGACACTTATTTCGAGAAGTGCAGCGAGCTGTTGCAACAACACGGGGTGATGCTGCTGCAAACGATCACCATCGCGGACCAGCTGTACGAGAAGGCCAAGCGTTCGGTGGACTTCATCCAGCGCTACATCTTCCCGGGCGGATGCCTGCCTTCCGTCACCGCGATCGCTCACGCCGTGACCAAGACCACAGACCTGCGCATCTTCCATCTCGATGACATCGGCCCGCACTACGAGACGACGCTCCAGCATTGGCGACGCCGCTTCTTCGAGCAGATCGACCGAGTACGCGAACTCGGGTTTTCCGACCGATTCATCCGTATGTGGGAGTTTTATCTGTGCTACTGTGAAGGCGGTTTTGCAGAACGCGCGATCGGGAATGTGCAAATCCTGCTGACGAAGCCGGGCTGCCGGCGCGCGCCGTTGGCCGCCACTGCCGCATTTTAGGGGTTCGAATGTCAGCCTTAGCCAATTTTCTCGCCTTCCAAATCGGCTGGTTTGCCTGTGTGCTGGGTGGAGCCAACGATCTGCCCTGGCTGGGCACGACCGTTTCCGCGGGAGTCATCGTCTGGCATTTGACCCGCGCTGCGGCGCCGCGGCGCGAATTGACGCTCGTTCTGCTGTCGGGACTGATTGGACTGGTCCTGGATTCGGCCTTGGTGAGCCTGGGGCTGATCCGCTACGCGTCCGGAACACTGATCGAAGGGATGGTTCCGCACTGGATCGTCGCGATGTGGATGATTTTTGCGACGACACTGAATGTCACCTTCCGATGGTTGAAACAGCGCTGGCGGCTGGCTGCAGTGTTGGGTGCCCTGGCAGGCCCTCTCGCCTATTTCGGCGGCGCTCGCCTGGGAGCGGCCGAGTTCATCGGCAACACCACGATGACGCTGTCGGCCGTTGCCGTCGTCTGGGCGATAGGAATGCCGCTGCTCCTGTGGCTTTCCGACCGATACGATGGCTTTGCGAACACGGCTACCGATGACTGAGCCAAACGGTCACCGGGAGCCGGGCTCCCTTCACCGGTCCGCGGTTTTGCTATCACGTGCGTTGTAATGATGAGCACCCTGCCGTTCGAAATCGTTTTGTTCAGCTGGCTGGGCTGCAGCCTGGTCTTCGCCGGATTCTGGTGGCAGCAGCGGCAAACGTCGAATGCCAATCTGGTCGACGTCGCCTGGGCCGCTTCCATCGGGTTGCTGGCGATCCTTTACGCACTGATGGGCAGCGGCGATCCGCTGCTTCGTGCCCTGACCGGCGTGTTGCCGGCCATCTGGTCGGCCCGTCTCGCGCTGCACATCCTGCGACGCAGCGGGCGCATCGAGGAGGACAGCCGCTATGCCTATCTTCGGGCCCACTGGCAAGACCATACGCAGATCAAGTTCTTCGGCTTCTACCAGGCGCAGGCGCTGACGGTCATGGTTTTTTCCTTCCCGTTTTTCGTTCTGGCCAACCTCGCCGAGCGTCCCGGCGCATGGCAAATCGGGCTCGCGGTGTTCATCTGGACGGTTGCGGTGGCCGGCGAAGCCCTGGCCGATTATCAGCTCAGCCAGTGGCGGACCCACCCGGCGAACCGCGGCAAGACCTGCCGATCCGGGCTCTGGCGCTATTCCCGCCATCCCAATTACTTCTTCGAGTGGCTGCATTGGTGCAGCTACGTGCCGCTCGCTCTCGATTCGGCCTGGTGGTGGCTGCCGCTGCTGACTCAAGCGCTGATGTTAGCCACACTGCTGTTTGGCACCGGTATTCCCCACGCCGAGCGTCAGGCATTGATCCGGCGGGGTGAGGATTACCGCGATTATCAGCGCACCACTAGTGCGTTCTTCCCCTGGCGGCCCAAACAGGCGACGAAATGATCAACGCCGCCATTGATTGCATGGAACGCGGCTGGGTTCCTGATCCTCTGATCCGTTTCGGCATACGCCGGCTGCTGAGGGAACGGCTGGCGTCGCTGCAACGTGCGGGTGACGGCGGCCAACAACAACTCTTGTCGGTGCTGCAGCAAGGGCCCCTCGCCGTGCATACCGCAGCGGCAAACGAACAGCACTACGAGCTGCCGCCTGCTTTCTTCGAGCGGGTACTGGGGCCGCGTCTGAAGTACAGCTCGTGTTACTGGCCGGACGGCGTAGAAAATCTAGGCGCGGCGGAAGAAGCGATGCTTCGACTTACCTGCCAGCATGCGGGGCTCTCTGACGGTCTTAGCGTCTTGGAACTCGGCTGCGGATGGGGTTCGCTGACACTGTGGATGGCCGAACACTATCCCCGTTCACGCATCGTCGCGATGTCGAATTCACACCCCCAACGGGAGTGGATTCAGGCGCGATGCCGGGAGCGCCGCCTGCGAAATGTCGAGGTCAACACCTGCGATATCAATACCTTTCAGCCGGAAAGCAGGTTCGACCGCATCGTCTCGGTCGAAATGTTCGAGCACGTCCGCAA
>JALORT010000220.1 GCA_025458755.1 Methylotetracoccus sp. | reverse complement strand
AGCCCGGGTTGGCCTATGAACGGGTCCGGGAGGAACCGCTCGGCGGTTAACTCCGGCTTCTGGAGATAGCCAAGCGCGACCCCGTAACCACCAACGAAAAGCTCGCCTACCTGGCCTGGCTCCACGAGATTCCTGAATTCATTCAAGACATAAGTCGTGCTGCCTGAGAGAGCGGACCCGATCGGGATGGATACCCAGTGATCCGGCACCGGATTGGGAATAGTGTAGCAAGTACTGAGCGTTGAGTTCTCGGTCGGACCGTAGCCGTTCAGAAATACTGTGCCAGGCAGGGCTGCCTGAGCCATGCGGATATGTGGGACCGACAGCGCCTCGCCGCCGACGATGATCGTCTCAATGCCCTTTAGTACCGAAGCATCTGTGCCGATGATACCGTTGAACAGAGATGTTGTAAGCCAGGTTGTCGTTATTCCGTATTGGTGGACGGTTTGCCGCAACAGCTCCAAATCCGGAACACCGTGCTGCGGGAATAGGATGCACTGCCCACCGTGCAGCAAACCACCCCAAAGGTCGAGGATCGAGACGTCAAAAGTCAATGAGGTAATCTGCAACCACACCCGTTTCGAGTTGAAATCGTAGTAGTTCGCTCCGCAAAGTAGTCGCACTACGCCGCGGTGGGGAACGACCACACCCTTGGGCATACCGGTCGAGCCGGAGGTGTACATCACATACGCAGGGATTTCCGGGTTACTGGCGGCCAATGGCGCAGTACCCGATGAACCCGCAAAACACTCCGGCGATAATCGCCGGACGGTGCCGGCAAACTCCAGATCCAACGAGCGGTCGACGAGGACGACTCTCGGCTCCGCATCGCGCAGCATGTAGCTGATCCGATCTTTAGGGAAACGCGGATCGATGGGCAGATACGCCGCGCCAAGCAGGACCGTGGCAAGGTAGGCCGCCACGGTTTCAAGCTGCCGGTCGGCAATAACCGCGACGATGTCTCCGGGCGTTACACCGCACGCCGCAAACCCCGCGGCCGCCGAGTGCGCCGCGGCTCTGAGCTCCCGGTAGGTCCAACTTCGAGGCGCGTCCGGATCGGCGTAGACCAACGCGTTTTTATCCGGAAATCGACCCGCCGCGCGGTCGAAGACGTCCCAGATCGTGTCCGTGGGAGGAGCGCCGCATTTTGTCATCGACATTTCAACGACCTCAAAGATCTGTATTCAAAAAGCAGTGGCACGGCTGAAAAATAACTGTGGGGTGGTTCATACCGTTACGGCGGTTCCCGTAGCATGTCATGTCCAGTTCTGCTCCAACCTGCGTCAGACCGACCACACCATGCCACCCACCGAGACCCTGAGCCGCGGCCGGGTGAAAGGAATCGAGAAACCCTTATCGGGGATATTCCAGCGGGCTAACTCCCGATATCCCATGTCACGCATCTGCGCTTCGAGCTCGTCCCGCGCATAGACCCGATACGGCACCCGGGCGTGGCCCAGGTTATCCAGCGTGACGAAACCCTTTCCCGAGGTGACTGGGATCTTGTTCAATAGAATTGTTTGCGGATTTCCGAAGCTTGAAGCAAGCGCACTCAACTCGAAGGGGGTGTATTGCAGCGAGCCGGAACAAAAGAGAATATCGGCCGAACCTACCTGGTCGGCATGCTCGTGGTAATGCAGTTCGTCGCCGGCTCCCAATTCGTCGCGCCGCGCGCGACCCACGGTGGTCATAGCGGGAACGTCGACCACGCTCCAGCGGAAACCGGTAGGAAACTTCAAAAACGGCCGGAAGGCATAGTACTTAACGCCGATATGCCCCCCAAAATCCACGACGGACATCGCGCCTTGTTCTCGGATTGCCCGATCAAGATGAAATATCACCGGCCAGTCGAAGAGATTCGTCGCCATGAATACCTCAAGGCTATTCTTTACGATACGTGGCTCGTCGTAGTCGGCCTTTCCAAATAGCCTCCTGGCTTCGGTCTGGGCCGCCGCGAAGTTTTCGTAGGTACCCCAACATCTGCTACCTCGATGGTGGTTTGGGTGAAAAAAAGCCCGCCGGTAGTAGGCGCGGCGCAGGTGATAGGGGCCGGGCAGATTCGCAATGGTTCGCAGCGTCTCGAAAAGCATTCACTCAGTTCCGTTAGGCTCGAAAACATCCAGCCAGCAAGTGGGCATGGCGGAAGCGATCTTGCTAGCGTCCGCTGTCCGGCAGAATGGGCAGGGTCAGCCGTGACGGCGACACTCCATCGTGGAACACCGTGTTGACCGCGGGTTGCCAACTGCCCTCGTTAAAGTTTGGCCCCCCAGTGTTCAAATTCCGTTCGAATCGCGGGAAGTTGCTGCTCGTGACTTGCACGCGGATCGCGTGACCCTTGCGGAACCGATAAGCGACAGGCGGCAGCGTGATCACCACCCTATGGCGCTCTCCACGGATCAGCGGCTCGGGTTTTCCGTATCCGTTCCGATAACGCGCGCGTATAGCGCTGTCGCGAACATTGAACGCCCGCCCGTCTGGCCAGACATCGATCAACTTGACCATGAAATCCGTGTCCGGCGCGGAGGAGGACACATAGAGATCGAGCTCTGCTTGCCCCGCCACGGTCAGTGGCGCATCAAGGGGCGCGGATGTGTAAACGAGTATGTCGTCGCGCTGCTCCAGTGGGCGCTGGTCGAAGGAACCGGACGTCAGCGGCGGATCACCGGTGCAACACACGGAGCCCCCCAACGTCGGGACGGGATCCATGGGATCGTACTGGTAGTTGTCGCTCCCCTCGGAGGAACCCGGCTTGGCGTCGCTCAAACGGGCGCCGGCCCGGAGGTACAGGTGTTGCGGAACAACTTCCGACGGCGGCCATTGGTCGAACTGACGCCACTCGTTGGCCCCCAGCACGAATATGTTGTAGGGCGCCAGGCTGGGTAGCCCCTTTGGCGAATCCTTAAGCCAATAGTCGAGCCATTGATCGTACGTCTCGAAGTACGGGTAGTCCGCGTTGCTGACCGGCAGTTCGCCGACCTTCTCGTGACGCGCCTCGTCCTGGCAGTGGTTGCCCGGCCCGATGATGACGTACTGATGCCTGCCCGCATCCGTTGTCGCGTGTTCACGCATGATCTGAGCGAGGAGGATCGTGTCGCCGACCGTCTGGTCGAACCAGCCGTTAACGTGTAGGCCAGGCGTGGAAAAGCGATCCTGATCGGTAACGTAGCCCATCTCGTCCCACCAGGGATCGACCAAGGCGTGAGACACGAAGTCTTCGAAGTCCGTCGACTGGGACTTCACTCGCTGTAATGCCTCAATGACCGGTAGATGGCGTATGCCATCCGGGGGATCGGGGTCTGGGCGCGCCGGGATGCTGCGGTGTTTATCTCCCTGGTCCTTGAACCAGCCATAAGCGGAGGCGAGGTTCAAAATTCCGCCTTCGTAGAAGCCGAAGTAGCGGTAGCTGCCGCGCGCGCTGCCGATCGCGCCACCAGCCCCCTGAGCGATGATGGCGCGATGCGCGGGATGACGGTTGCGGGCCAGCGCGATCTGGGATTCGCCGAGGTAGGAGCAGCCGAAGGTGCCGACGCGACCATTGGACCATGGCTGCGCGATCAGCCAATCGACCGTGTCCGCGCTGTCATTGGCAAGATCGCGCGTCACGGTGAATACGCCTTCCGATGCGTATCGCCCCCGAACGTTTTGCACGGCCAGCACAAACCCTCGGCCCGTAAAATAGCCTAAAGGATCGCGGCCATCTCCCGCCCAGATACCACCGTAAGGCGTCTGGATGTAGATGGTGGGCAGGGGCGGTTGACGTCCCGCCGGGATATGGATGTCCATGGCCAACCGAGTGCCGTCGCGCATGGGGACCATGACGTTGCGATGGATGTAGTAACCATGCCGGAACGGTGCGGTGGCATCCGCAAGCCACTGACGGCTAGTCGGGTGTAACACGATAGCGCCGGCAACCACGGCCAGCGAAATCACGCCGGAAACCCATAGTAGAGCGGGAAACCTCATGATCTCCGTGACGTTCATCTAACTTTTGCAGCGGGCAGATGCTGGGAGGGGCGGCGCAAGCCGGGCACACCTTGCCGGTCGAGGGCCAACGATGCGTCATCGCGTTGTATCACCCGACAGGAAAAATCCGGTCGGTCCCAAGCCACCGCAACCTCCAAATCATCACGCAGGCCGACCGAGCGAACCCACCACCGGCGCGGATCGACCGAGCCGCTTCTCGAGCTGATCAGTTGGTTACCCTGCCCTTCCCCAGATTGCATCGATACCTGGTTCAGTGGCATGGACAGGCCCGTACCGAGCGCCTTCAGCAACGACTCCTTTCGGGTCCATATCTTGAGAAACGCTTCGCTACGCTCGCTGGCGGAAAGCGTTTCCAACACAGCGATTTCGTCATCCGCAAAGCTCCCGTTGGCCAGTTCCATCGCGTCGGGTATCGACTTCTTGACC
This sequence comes from Methylotetracoccus sp., assembly GCA_025458755.1. GTDB lineage: Bacteria > Pseudomonadota > Gammaproteobacteria > Methylococcales > Methylococcaceae > Methylotetracoccus. The sequence continues at coordinate 411 of JALORT010000220.1, read as the reverse complement.
TCGGCGTCCACGCCGAGCCGACCCTCGTGCGCAATGCCAATCACCAGGTGTTCTTCACTGTGAGATACATTGAACGCTGGACCACAACGAAGAGCGGGCTTGCCGCCCGATTCAGTTAGCAGAGGCAGCGCGGCGGGATCGCAGTCCACGAGTGTCCCGAGAACCCCTCGCAACGCCGCCCGCCCGATCACATAACGGCGGCGATGGCGCTCGAACCGAAACCCCGCGGCGCGCTCGCGTTCCCCAGCCGACAATAGACCGGCAAGCCGCACCACATCCAGAAGCGGATCGTCCATGTTCGCGTGATAAAGATCAACCGTGTCTGGCAGGGGGTTTGCAGTGCACCAAAGCATTGGAAGTCGTCCCGTCGGGTCGCGTCACGGTTAAGCGACTGCTGTCGGCAAAAGAATG
>JALORT010000219.1 GCA_025458755.1 Methylotetracoccus sp. | reverse complement strand
ATTCAGGTCTCCGATGTGGTTCCTGCTATCGAGACGGTCCTTGCCGAAAACCGCGCGGTGCTGTCGGCGATCACGAACCAGCGCGAATCTTTTACCTGGGACAATCTGGTCCGGCGGCTCGAGGACTTGGAAGATCGCTTGAACAAGGCGTGGTCCCCAGTCGGCCACTTGAATGCGGTCGTCAACAGCGAGGAACTGCGCGCCGCCTACAATGTGTGTCTGCCGTTACTCAGCGAGTACGCGACCGAAGTTGGCCAGAACGAGAGGCTGTTCGAAGCTTACCGCGGCTTAGGCGAGAGTTCCGAGGCAGGACAATTTGACCACGCGCAGCGGAAAATCATCGCTGATGCGTTGCGCGATTTCCGTCTCTCCGGGGTCGATTTGCCACCCGACAAAAAGGCCCGGTTCAAGGCGATCGCGCAAGAGTTGTCGACACTGCAAAGCAAGTTCCAGGATAACCTGTTGGATGCCACACAGGCGTGGAGCAAACTGATCGATGATCCCGCGCTGCTGGCCGGGATTCCGGAAAACGCGCGCGCCGCAGCGAAGCAAGCGGCAGAACTGCAGGGGCGGACGGGTTGGGTGTTCAATCTTGAGTTTCCGTCCTATATCGCGGTGATGACTTATGCGGACGACCGGGTGCTGAGGGAGGAGTTCTACACCGCGTTCTGTACGCGCGCCTCCGATCAGGGACCGAACGCCGGCCGCTGGGACAACTCCAAGTTGATGGAACAGATCTTGGCGCTGCGGCACGAGCAGGCGCAGCTGTTGGGATTTGCCCACTACGCGGAGTTGTCGCTGGCAACCAAAATGGCTGAATCGAGCGAGCAAGTTATCCGATTTCTGATGGATCTGGCCGATCATTCCCTATCCGTGGCGCGCCGCGATTTGGCGGAAATGCAGGATTTCGCGCGTGTACGGTATCGGCTGGACATCCTGGAAGTCTGGGACCTGAGCTATGTTGCAGAAAAATTGCGACATCATCGCTATGCATTCTCCGAAGAGGAGGTCCGGGCCTATTTTCCCGCACCCGGAGTCGTTCAGGGGATGTTTTCGGTGGCGGAGCGGGTCTACGGCCTAACGATCAATGAGCGGGAAGGAGTTGAGGTGTGGCACCCGGACGTCCGCTTCTACGACATTTTCGATCATTCCGGGGAACTGCGGGGGTCCTTTTACCTGGATTTGTATGCGCGGCCCCAAAAGCGCGGTGGCGCCTGGATGGATGCATGCGTGACCCGCCGCAAGGTGGACGAGAAGGTCCAGAGACCGGTGGCCTTCCTGGTCTGCAATTTCACGTCACCGGCCGGAGGCACCCCTGCGCTGCTCAGACATGCGGAAGTCGTGACACTGTTTCACGAGTTCGGTCACGGTCTGCACCACCTGCTGACTCGGGTAGACTATCGCAGCGTGTCCGGGATCCACGGGGTGGAATGGGATGCGGTGGAACTCCCGAGCCAGTTCATGGAAAACTTTTGTTGGTATCCGGAGGCGATCGGGCTGATTTCCGGCCATTTCCAGACCGGAGAACGATTACCGCACGAACTGTTCGCTAAGATGACGGCGGCGAAGAACTTCCAGGCCGGAATGCAGATGGTGCGTCAGATCGAACTGGCTCTTTTCGACTTCCGCCTGCATGCCGAATACGACCCGTTGCGCGGTGGTCGGGTTCAGGAGGTGCTGGATGAAGTCCGCAGCAGCGTGGCGGTGGTCATCCCGCCCCGCTTCAATCGGTTTCAACACAGTTTTTCGCATATCTTTTCCGGGGGGTACGCCGCGGGCTACTATAGCTACAAATGGGCGGAGGTACTCTCCAGTGACGCCTTTGCGCGTTTCGAGGACGAAGGTGTCTTCAATCCGCAAACGGGCGCGTCGTTCCTCAGCACCGTCCTCGAACAAGGGGGTACCCGCAGGGCCATGGAGCTGTTCGTCGCGTTCCGCGGTCGCGAGCCGACCATCGACGCCCTGCTGCGCCACAACGGCATGCTCCATGCCGCGTGAACGTCAGCGGGTGCCGTAAACGACGATGGTCTTGCCCTTCGCCGCGATACGATTTTCGGTTTCCAAATACCTGAGCACGCGGCCTGCCATTTCCCGCGAACAGCCCACCATTCGGCCGATTTCCTGCCGTGTGATGCGTATCTGCATGCCGTCCGGATGCGTCAGCGCATCCGGCTGCTCACAGAGTTCGGTCAAAATGTAGGAGATACGGTCCGCCACATCGAGTACGGCAAGGTTGGCCGCCTTGCGGTGGCTTTGCAGCAGGCGGTGCGCTAGATGCCGTCCCAGCATCAGTAAAATCTCGCACGCGTGCATCGATAGTTCTGTATTCAACAGCTGGATCAGCCGTTTGTAATTGATCGAGGCCAGCACACTGGTTTCACGCGTTCTCGCGGTGACTTCGTAAGGTCTTTCCCCGAGGAAGAAGCCGGCCTCACCGAGAAAATCGCCGCGGCAGACGTGAGTCAGGACCACATCCTGGTCACTTTTTCCGTGGTGCGTACTTTCCTTTTTCAGACTCTTCTCCGGCATGATGATCGTCACCGAACCTTCGACCACATAGTGCAGGGTGTCGCACAGGTCCCCGGGGCGAAAGATGCAGGCTTTGGAAGCATAGCGGCGCCGGTGGCTGTGCTTCAGTAAGCTGTCCAGCACCAGGCGTTCTCGTTCGCTAAGCATCGGCTCGTCCTAGTTTGAAGTGGTAGACGCAGTAAAGTGTAGCAGGCCTGCCGCGGGGCCATTCCTCGGCGGCAAGGTAAATTATGATATCCTAGCGCGCTATTTTCCCCCGGGGTCGGAAGAGAGTCATGAAGGCACGAGTCAAATGGGTGGACGATAGTCTCTTCGTCGGGGAGTCTGGAAGCGGACATTGTGTCGTGATGGACGGTCCTCCGGAAAGCGGCGGGCAGAACCTGGGGATACGCCCGATGGAGATGCTGCTGGTCGGAATGGGCGGGTGCACGGCTTTCGATGTTGTGCACATTTTACGGAAGGGTCGACATCCGGTTCAGCGGTGTGAGGTCACGCTTGATGCTGAACGCGCCGAGGCGGACCCGAAGGTGTTCACCCGAATCCATGTGCATTTCGTGATCTCGGGGAACGGGTTGAACGAGGCGGCGGTTCAGCGGGCGATCGAACTTTCCGCAGAAAAATATTGTTCGGCGGCCATCATGCTCGGCAAGACGGCAGCGATCACGCATGATTACGAAATTCTCGCTGCCTAGTGCCCGACGGGCTGCGGTCCCGCCTTTAAATTTGGCTCTGTCTGCGTAAACAGTTGAAAATGTCTGGGCTCTCCGGCGAGATTTCCCAACGTCCTGATTTCCATTGGCTTGTCTTTGGAATGCAACCAGCGGCAATCTCGGCGAACCAAGGCGTTACGGATTTCAACATTTAACGCAGACAGAGCCTTTTAAATTTGCTTCTGCAGCGGACCCCGTCCGAAACCCATTCCGAAGAGCTTGCTCCTTGCTGACGACAGGGTTGGGGTGAAACCAATGGATAAATTGCAATTACACGGTTTTAACAATCTCACCAAGTCGTTGAGCTTCAATATCTATGACATCTGTTACGCGAAGAGCGAACAGCAGCAGCGTAGGTATATCGAGTATATCGATGAGGCCTACAGTGCAGAGCGGGTGACACAGATACTGACCGATGTCAATGCGATTATCGGCGCGGAAATTCTGAATATCGCACGCCAGGACTACGAACCTCAGGGTGCCAGCGTGACGATGCTGATTTCAGAAGGTCACGTGCCCCACACGGTCACGAATATCGAAGCCCCGGGGCCGATGCCGGAATCCGTGGTCGCGCATTTGAACAAGAGTCACATTACCGTCCATACCTACCCGGAAAGCCATCCTTACGGCGGCATCAGCACGTTCAGGGCGGACATCGATGTGTCCACCTGCGGTCGCATCTCACCGCTCAAGGCACTGAATTACCTGATCCACAGTTTCCAGTCGGACATTGTGATCATGGACTACCGCGTGCGTGGGTTCACGCGCGACATCGCCGGGCAGAAACACTACATTGATCACGAAATCACATCGATCCAGAACTACATCTCCGACATCATGGCGGATCGGTACCAGATGATCGACGTGAACGTCTACCAGGAGCACATCTTTCACACCAAAATGATCTTGAAGGACTTCGTGCTCGATAACTACCTGTTCGAAACCGACAAGGATGCGCTGATTCCCGAGGAGCGGATCGCTATCCAGAAACAGCTGAAGCAGGAGATGGCGGAGATTTTCTACGGACGGAACTACAAGCTGCGCCGCTGAAGCGACGCGTCGACTCGAGTGCTCGGAAAGTGACTCCAGCGCCTCCTGGACGCGACCGTTGGGATTGATCAGGCGCCGCATCGGGAGAACAAGGGTGAGCGACGCGCCCTTTTTTGAGCGGTGGGAAGCCGCGTCGAGATGATTCAAACGGACCATGCCAGTGTCACGGTCGTCGCTCCCTCCTACTCTCCACGATCGGCGCCGCTTGCGGCGGGCCTCGGTCTACGGCAGAAAAGCGGCGGTCAGTGACGAAAATGGCGAATGCCGGTGAATACCATTGCCAGACCGTGCTCGTTCGCGGCGGCAATGACTTCCTCGTCGCGTACCGAACCGCCCGGTTGAATGACCGCCGTGACGCCTGCTTCCGCCGCCGCATCAATCCCGTCCCGAAATGGGAAGAACGCATCCGAGGCGATCACCGAACCCGTGATCGAAAGCCCTTCATCGGCCGCCTTGATCGCGGCGATGCGGGCCGACACGATGGCGTTCGATTTCACAAACTTGACAACCTTCCAGGCGAACGCAAGATCCAGCAACTCCTGGGCAGTAGGCGCCCGGTGCGTGACGATGCGGAGCTCGTTGATGTCGATACGGGCTCGGTCGCACTCCTGTACCAATAAGCCGCCATTCACCCGTCGATAGTCCATCGCCGAGGCGGGCGACGCCTCCGGCACACCGCAATCCAGAACCCGGATGTTCGGTTTTCCGGACAGCGCTGTCAACGCATCCGGTGCAATGCCGGACGCGACGATGACTTCGACGAACTGACGGTCCAGGATCGCGGCGGCCGTGGCCGCATCCAACGGCCGGTTAAACGCGATGATGCCGCCGAATGCGGATGTCGGGTCGGTGGCATAGGCGCGAAGGTAGGCTTCCGTCAGCGTCGGTCCGAGTGCAACGCCACACGGATTGGCATGTTTGACGATGACACACGCTGGACCTTCATCGAAGGTCTTGACGCATTCCAGCGCCGCGTCGGCATCCGCGATATTGTTGAACGAAAGATCCTTGCCCTGAATTTGGCGGGCACCGGCGATACTGCCAGGAACGGCAGCCGTTTCGACGTAAAATGCAGCGCGCTGATGGGGATTCTCGCCGTACCGCATCACCTGTTTCTGCGTGAAACGCAGCAGCAGGCGGTCGGGGAAAGCGGTCCGCTCGTTCGTCTTGGCGTTGAGGTAGTCGGCAACGGCGCCGTCGTACCAAGCGGTGTGACGGAAGGTCTTCGCAGCGAGGGCGAAACGCGTTGCATCAGACAAAACCCGGTGACCGGCGCGAAGTTCATCGATCACCGGGCCGTAGTCGCCGGGATCAACCACCACGCCGACCGACGCATGGTTCTTGGCAGCCGCCCGCAGCAGGGCCGGACCGCCGATGTCGATGTTTTCGATCGCCGTAGCAAGGTCACAGCCGGGTCGGGCGATCGTTTCTTCGAACGGATACAAGTTGACAACCACGAGATCGATGGGTTCGATGGCGTGGTCCGCCATCACGACATCATCAATGCCGCGCCGGCCAAGAATGCCTCCATGGATTCGCGGATGCAGTGTCTTCAGACGACCGTCCATCATCTCCGGAAAACCGGTGTAGGCAGACACTTCGATCACCGAAAGGCTGTTCTTGGCCAACAGACTCGCCGTTCCCCCGGAGGAAATCACCTCGATGCCGAGTTCCTGCAAGGCGCGGCAAAATTCGACGATGCCAGTCTTGTCGGAAACGCTGACCAGCGCGCGTTGGACTGAATTCATTGGGAAAGCGATGTGATGTGAAATACTCTGACCGGCGAATCGGGATCATTCGATACCGTGCTGGATCATTTTCTTGCGCAGCGTGCTGCGGCTCAGCCCCAGCAGTTGCGCCGCTCGGCTCTGATTGTGACCACATTGCCTCAGTACGGTTTCAATCAGAGGACGCTCGATTTCGTGGAGCACCATTTCATACAAGTTGTTCGCCTGGTAACCCTCGAGCTGCTCGAAGTAGCGTTCGACTGCTGATCGAACATGCTCGCTCAGCAAGCCGTCGGCCCGCTCCGGTGACGGGATGTGAACTTGGGCGGAACACGGACGGATTTCGGATGACATGCGATCTATCCCCTCCATGATTCAATCCAACTCCGCGAGGAAATCCATCTGCTCTTGGGCATCCGTCTGCGCATTGAATTCCCGCCCCCGTTCGCCAGCGTTCCATCCGGAACGATGTCCGAAATACCAGCCGACGTGCTTTCTCGCGATAAGAACGCCGAGGCATTCACCATAGAAGGCATAAAGGTCCAATAAATGCTCCCGGATTACGGCGAGAAACTCCTGCGACGTCGGCTCGGACGGCAGGTGCGAGTCGTTTAGAAAGGTTTCGATTTCCCGGAACAGCCACGGACGCCCCAAGGCGGCTCGCCCGATCATCAACGCGTCCGCTGCAGTGAAGTCGAGGACAGCTCTGGCCTTAGCAGGAGAGTCGATGTCGCCATTGGCGATGACTGGAATTCGGACCGCCTGTTTTACGTCCCTGATTGTATGGTATTCCACGGGTCCGGAAAAGCCACATGCGCGGGTGCGACCATGTAAGGACAGGGCGCTGACGCCAGCGGCTTCGGCGATCCTCGCTACGGCGACCGCGTTCTTGTGATCGGGATCCCAACCGGTGCGAATTTTCAACGTGACCGGGACATCAACAGCCGCTACGACGGCATCCAAAATCTCGCCTACACGCCGTTCATCGCGAAGCAGCGCTGAGCCGGCCGCCTTGCTGCAGACCTTCTTCGCCGGGCAGCCCATGTTGATGTCGATGATCTGAGCGCCCCGTTCGACGCCGAACCGCGCGGCATCGGCCATGTGTGCCGGGTCGGTACCCAGAATCTGTGCGGAGCGGGGTTCGGGTTCGCCTTGGTACGCGCTTTTCAGCAAGGTCTGGCGATGGTGTCGAAGCGCAGGGTTGCTGGAAGACATCTCCGACACGGCCAGAGACGCACCGAAACGCCTGCAAAGCCGCCGGTAGGGCAGATCAGTCACCCCCGCCATGGGTGCGAGAATCAGTCGATTGGCGAGATGATAGGGGCCGATGTGCATCGACGGGTGGCCGACAAAGACGACGCCCCAAGTCTAACGGAAACACGGGAGCGGGCAAAGCGCCGTGTTCCGGCCGGGGGTTGCCATGACCGGAGGGTCGGGGCGGCCCACTGCGCTTGGCGTGTGGACGGCCTGCGCCGCCGCTCGTGCTCCTTCGCAGCGGGGCCGGCGAAGCGACCATGTTACTTCCTCATCGGTGTCGGCGACCGGCGCGACTATGTGCCGATAGTAGCTAGTGTCGCGACGACCTCCAGGACGCAGCCTTGTTCGTCACGCCGGGTCGCGCGGCTCCGGATGCGCACCCGTTGCCAGGTGTTGTCACGGGTCCGGAGACGGCATTCCACTTCCTGCAGGTGATCATCGGAGTGCACGCGGGCAATCCGGAGGTGGCTGGGCAATCCGTGTCGGTCCTCGGGATGTATCATGGCCGTCCATCCCGCCAATGCGGTGGGTGGCCCGTCTGCCACGCAACGCAGCACTGTGGGGGCGTTCCGGCTCCACCACAAGCGGTCGGCCACTGCATCATACTGGCAAGTACACATGCCGGTGGCCTCCAACAC
>JALORT010000218.1 GCA_025458755.1 Methylotetracoccus sp. | reverse complement strand
CGACACTGGTCGACAGTCCCGCCGGACTTCGCGATAAAGGTGGCCGAGAAAGAAGGCATGCCATCGAGACCGAATTTAAAGGCCTCCCCAACACCGGTTGCACGCACCCGACGGCTGACCGGAACGCTCACGCTTGAGCTATCGAAGACATGCGCGGCAACCGGCGGACCCTGGTCCGCCAAGGAGCAAGCGGCGATGAGACATCCCCTCGCGAGGCTGATCGCGAGGACGGCAGTTATAGCCGGTGTGATCGCGTCCTTCGCCTTCCCAGTTCTTGCGCAGGATGGCACCGGGCCGATGCCGCAGAACGCTCAGGCGCGCAGCTATGGCGGCGGCTGGGTCTGCGATCTTGGTTACCGGGTAGAGGGCGCCGAGTGCCTTGCGCTCGATATCCCCGAGAATGCCTATCCAACCGGACGCTCCTACGGGACGGGGTGGGAGTGCGATCGAGGATATGAGGAAGTGAGCGGGACGTCCTGCAATCTCATCCCGGTGCCCGCCAACGCCTTCCTCCGGTCTCACGGCGACGATTGGCAATGCGAACGCGGTTTCCGGCAGGAACGCGACGGGTGTTTGTCCATCGTTTTGCCCGAGCATGCCTATCTAACAGAAGACAGCTCGGGGACGGGATGGACCTGCGATCGTGGCTACGCGGTTGTCGCAGGAACATGCAAGCCGATTGCCGTGCCAGCGAACGCATATCTGACCAACGCGAACTTTGGCGATGCCTGGGCTTGCGAGCGAGGCTTCTTCAAGATCGACGGCCGATGCGACGCTATTGTCTTGCCCGAAAACGCGTTTCTCGACCAGGCATCCTATGGACCGGGCTGGAGCTGTGAGCGTGGATACGAGCCGTTGAGCGGAGCCTGCGTCGCTATTGATCTGCCTTTGAACGCCTATCTCGACCGATCCGGCAACCGGTGGAGTTGCAATCGAGGCTACCAGCTCTCCGATGGGACGTGCATCCTTGGAAGATAGAAGTGACAAGACGATGCGCGGGCGTGTGGTCGGCATGCGCGTCAGCATCGGGTGTCGTCTGCGATACCGCTTCCCCCAACCGACGCCGCTGATCGCGCTGCTGAACGTTCACTATTCGCGCTTCGGCGACCTCGAGCGCGCGGACTATCTCGTGACCTCCCCCAGCGTGCCGCTCGAAAGCTACCGGGATGGCTTCGGCAACTGGTGTACGCGCATGCTGGCTCCGGAGGGCGACTTCACCCTGTCGACAGACGGCATCTTCCGCGATACCGGCCAGCCCGATCCCGTCATTCCTGATGCGCAGCAGCACGCGGTTCAGGATCTGCCGTTCGAGACACTCGTGTTCCTGCAGGGGAGCCGGTATTGCGATACCGATCTTATTTCGGAGGACGCGTGGCGCCTTTTCGAGACCACTGAACCCGGATGGTCGCGCGTTCAGGCGATCTGCGATTTCGTGCACGGGCATGTTTCCTTCGACTATATGCAGGCGAAAGCGACGCGCACCGCATCGCAGACAATGGCTGAGCGACAGGGCGTCTGCCGCGATTTTGCCCATCTCGCTATCGCCTTGTGTCGCTGCATGAATATTCCGGCACGTTACTGCACCGGATATCTGAGCGATATCGGTGAACCGCTGCCTCATCCGCCGGGGGACTTTGCCGCGTGGATGGAAGTCTTTCTCGCTGGTGAATGGCACATGTTCGACCCGCGCAACAACAAGCCGAGGTTCGCTAGAATTCTGATCGCGCGCGGGCGCGATGCGGCCGATGTGCCATTAACCCAGACATTCGGGGAGAACACTTTGACGGAGTTCAAGGTTTGGACCGATGAACTGGCCTGACTGACCTTGGTTTCCTTCGCGGTGCGCCATCGTAAATCAGGTCGCCAGTCCCCATATAAAAAAACCGATGTCAAGAATCCCGGTCCGTCATGGACGAGGAGTTGGCGCCGGCCAATCAAAGGATCGATGACATGTCCTTCAAGGACCTGACCGCTCGGGTTGCGGCCGCAATGAAGCTGAGGCCTGCGGAGACCGCGAAGACTCCTGCCAAAGCGAACGAGCCCAAGGCCGCCGGCAAGGAAGCGCCAACGGAATCCGAGACACCTTGAGACGTGCAGAGGCCACGTGCCCCGTCCTCAAATGGGGCGCGGACCACCCGCAGCAGCAGCATGGAGGAACACTTCGATGGAAGATCTGACGAGCAAGACCGTCGCGGTGTTCGCCCGACCGTTCACTGTACCCGGCTTCAACGAGACGCTCCCGGCGGGAGAGTACGAGATCGAAACGGAGTTGGTTTCACCCCCGGATCGAAAGGATCCCGCAGCCTGGAAGGCCTCCGTTCTGGTGAAGCTTCATCCCCGGATATCGCATCCCGGGCTTGCGCGGGCCCTGACCGTTTCCCTTGCCGACGTCGACCACGCACGCGCCAGGGACAAGCTGACGGGTAAGGCGCTATCCGACTTCTTCCTCGAGGAAATGCTGGCGGATCCGATGGTGCGCCTGGTGATGGAGGCCGATGGCGTCTCCGAAGCACATCTGCGGCATCTCTATTCGGACCGCAATGCGCCTGATCCCGATCAGGGTGGGCGGGCATCGATCACGACCACTCAAAAGACGCCGGATGATGCACCAATACAGGCTGCCGAAAACGAAGGCATTTCGACAGCGCCGGAAACACTGTCGCGATCGCTAGGCCGCCAAGTCGCGGGACAGACTTGATGTTAGACGAGGCCATGGCCAAAGGCGAACGGCCATATATTACGACCGTTCGAGCCCGGCGCGACGTTCCGCAGGAGCGCCAATGCCTGCGGTGCGAAACCCTTTTCTGGAGCGAAGGGTTTGGAGAGCGGATCTGTCGGCGCTGCAAGGGATTGAACGCCTGGCGAAACGCCGTGCCGGATAGCTCCGGGTCATCACGCCGACGCTGATCCGCATCGACGAGCGTGCCGTCTTCCTCGAACCACACTGGACCCCATTTTGGCCTGCCTCGACATCCTTCACACTACAACCTACCGATACCGTCAGGCGGTCTCTCTCGGACCGCACAGGTTGATGCTGCGTCCGCGCGAAACGCGGGAACTGCGACTGTTCTCGCACGACCTGTCCATTACTCCCGCGGCCACTGTAACATGGGCACACGATGTCGCCGGAAATTCCATAGGGACCGCACTCTTTGACACTCCGACAGATCATCTGGTGATCGAGAGCCGCTCAAGTCTGGAGATCACCGCGCCGGCCTGGCCCGTTTTTGCCATCTCCGCTTCTGCCATCGAGTACCCGTTCCTCTATTCGCCCGACGAATGGACGGATCTGGGCGCGCTGACGACCCCGCAATACGCCGACCCGGACGACCGTTTTGCCCGATGGGTCGAGAGCTTTGTCATGGGGCGCCCAACAGACACGCTGTCGCTGCTGAAGGACATCAGCAACGGCGTGTTCACGCAGATTTCCTACCAGAGCCGCGACGACGAAGGCACCCAGTCGCCGATCGAGACACTCGACCGGGGATGGGGCTCGTGCCGCGATTTCGCGGTCCTGTTTGCAGAGGCGGCCCGCCGTCTTGGCCTGGGAGCCCGCATCGTCTCCGGCTATCTGTCCGATCCCGAAATAGGCCTCGTCGGGTCGGCGGGTGCAGGAACTACGCATGCCTGGGTCGAGATATTTATCCCCGGTGCTGGTTGGATTGCCTTCGATCCAACGAACCGGAGCGTCGGGTCCGGAAACTTGATACCGCTCGCTGTGGCCCGGAACATCGCGCAGGTCACGCCGGTAGCCGGCACGTTCCTCGGAACGAACGTCGATCTGCTTTCGATGGAGATAATGGTAAAAATGGAGAGTGCCACAGCTCAAAACAACTCGCTCCTGGCCCAAGGAGGCGGGGCGGACATCGCGCTAGTCTGATGGCGTTTCGGTGCGACTGGCTTGCGGCGGCTATTTTAAATCAAGCAATATCAATGCCCTAACGTCCGGAGATGGGGTGGATGCCGCTCTCCCCTGACGGCATCGCGATGTGCCAAACTCGTGGTGTCGAAACACAAGCTGCAGGAGAGGGCATCCATGGGAGAGGTTACCATCATCGGCGTCGATCTGGCGAAGAACGTGTTCCAGGTTCACGGAGCCGCGGCGGACGGGTCCGTGCTGTTCCGCAAGAAGCTGTCGCGGCCGCAGTTCGCGCGGTTCATGGCGGAGCAGCCGCCGTGTCTCGTTGCGATGGAGGCCTGCGCCAGTGCGCATCACTGGGCGCGTGAAATGGCCCGGCACGGCCATCAGGTTCGCCTGATCGAGCCGCACTACGTCAAGCCGTTCCTGAAACGGCAGAAGAACGACGCGGCCGACGCGGAGGCCATCGTCGAGGCGGCGCTGCGCGAGGACATGAAGAAACTCGCCGGCTCCGTGTCATCCGCAGCAGGCCATCGCAAGCAGGCGCTTTCGCGCGACGTCACTGACGGCATGACCGAAGCTGCCGAGTACGTCGGGCGCAAAGGTCATGATGTCGAGGCGCGGCTGGAACATGCCGTCACGGCGAACCCTTTGCGTGCGCTCGGACTTTCGGTTGCCATCGGGTTGATTCTCGGTGCACTTTGGCGGCGGTGATCCGCATGCTCACGCCTTCCGTGTCAGTGCGGGCGGCGAGCCGCCGCGGCGACCCCAACGACAACCTGTCCGCCGAGAGCTGCATGAAGACCCTCAAGGTCAAGGCGGTCTCCCTCACTGGGTACGAGATCTACGAGGCCGGCGCTGCCGACCGTCACCACTTGAGCGACGAAGCCTCCAACCAAAGACCACGTCCGCTTGCCGCCCTTGGCCCGCGGGTTCAGACGAGCCCATCAACCCGGAGAGGTGTCCGGTTAGA
>JALORT010000217.1 GCA_025458755.1 Methylotetracoccus sp. | reverse complement strand
CAGGCGAAGCTCCGCCTCGCCCTCCACCGCATGCAGTGGTCTGATCCAGGTATTGAATTGTTGCGGCGGGAGTTCCCCCTCGAGTTTGTTGATACAGTGGCTCCAAAGCGTGCTCATCGGGTTCCCTTGGTGTAGGCTTGTGGTCGGCTGCGCGAGCCTTTCAGGCGTCCCCTTTGGGTCGGCCGTTTACTATACCGGAATCGATCCGCGCCCGACACTCCGACCGCAGCGTTGACAGTGCGGCCCCCCATCCCTTAGTATCCGAAGTCTTTTTTGGCCGTGTCCAAGCAGGTTCGTCAATGAAAAGAACGTATCAGCCCAGCAAGATCAAACGCGTCCGTACCCACGGATTCCGTGCGCGCATGAGGACGCGCAGCGGTCGGGCCGTGATTAACGCGCGACGTGCGAAAGGCCGCAAGAAGCTGACCGTGTAATTCTTGTCGGCGATCTCAAGCGGCTTCCCGAGAAGCAGACGACTGCTGACTGCCGGGGATTTCCGTCGAGTCTTCTCGTCGGCGCCGGCCCGATCCTCTGATGCTTACCTGACGCTGCTGGCCACACCTAATGGTGACACTGCCTGTCGCCTCGGCTTCGCGGTTTCCCGCAAGTCCATTCGCAAGGCCGTCGACCGAAATCGCTTCAAGCGCCTCGTCAGGGAGGACTTTCGACTGCGGCGCCAGTGCCTGGCCGGCCTCGATATCGTCGTGATGGCTCGCACCGCGGCGTCGACAGCGGATCGGACAGTTCTGGAGCGTTCCTTGAACCGCCACTGGAAAGTTCTGCTGCAACGATGCGCCACGCCGCCGTCGCCCTCATCAAACTCTACCGGTTCCTGCTGAGCCCCTGGCTGGGCTACCACTGCCGGTTCCACCCCACCTGTTCGGTCTATGCCGAAACCGCTATCGAGCGTTTCGGCGTATGGCGCGGTTCCTATCTTGCAATACGAAGGCTGTTAAAATGCCACCCTTGGCATCAGGGCGGCCACGATCCCGTCCCGGAAGAACTCGGAAACAAGCATGGCTAATATCAGGTTCGTACTGTTCATCCTCCTGGCCTTCTTATGCTTCTCGCTGTGGCAGCAGTGGCAAATTGACTACGGCCCTCAGCTACCGCAAGCCACCGCCTCGGGCGTCCCCGCGACGCCCGCCGCCAAAGATCTTCCCGAGACCGCGGCAACCATTGACGATGTCGTCCGCAAAGAACCCGTGCGTCCCGAAGTCACCAAGGCGACTGGCGAACGCGTGACGGTGAAAACCGATGTCTTCGATATCCAGATCGATACCCTGGGCGGCGATCTCCGCATCCTCGATCTCCGGCAGTATCCGGTCAGCAAGGACCAGCCGGATCAGCCGGTGCGGCTCTTCGATGACCAGGTCGAAGTTTTCATTGCTCAGAGTGGCTTTCTCGGCGAAGGTCAGACAGCACCCACCCACCACACCGTGTGGCGTGCTGCAGCGATGCAATACCAAATCTCCCCGGACCAGGAGACCCTGCGCGTCCCGTTGACGTGGACGAGCGACGATGGGGTCAGCGTGACCAAAACCTATGTCTTCGGCAAAGCGAGTTACGCGATCGCGCTGGAACACGCAATCAGCAACCAGTCTTCGAGCGAATGGCGTGGCAACCAGTACGTGCAACTCCAACGCACCGACACGTCGGGCAAAGAGAAGTCCCAGTTCGTGCGTTCCTATACCGGCGGCGTGCTGTACACGCCGAAGGACAAGTACGAAAAGATCAGCTTCAGCGACATGGCCGACAAGAATCTCAGCCGCAAGGCCAAGAATGCCTGGGTCGCGATGATTCAGCATTACTTCCTGGCCGCATGGATTCCGCCCGCGGAGCTGGAATCAAATTTCTATTCCAAGGATCTGGGCGATAAACGGTTCCTGATCGGTGCCTCCACCCCGCAGACGGTGGTCGAGCCTGGCCAGCAGCAGACGGTGGGTGCCACGCTTTACGCGGGCCCCAAACTGCAGCGTGTGCTCGAAGCCACCGCACCGGGATTGGAGCTGACTGTGGATTTCGGGGTGCTGACAGTTATCGCCAAACCGATTTTCTGGTTACTCGAGTGGTTTCACAAAGCTTTCAACAACTGGGGCTTCGCGATCATCTTCGTGACCCTCGTCATCAAGGCTTTGTTCTTCAAATTGTCCGAGGCCAGCTACCGCTCGATGGCGAACATGCGCAAGCTGCAGCCCAAGCTGCAGGAACTGAAGGAACGTCACGGCGACGACCGGCAACGTTTCAACCAGGCGATGATGGAGCTTTACCGTAAGGAGAAGATCAATCCGCTGGGGGGATGCTTGCCGATTCTGGTGCAGATACCGGTTTTTATCGCGCTCTACTGGGTATTGGCAGAAAGCGTGGAGCTCCGCCAGGCGCCGTTCCTGTTCTGGCTGAATGATCTGTCAGCGCGTGATCCGTACTACATCCTGCCGGCGTTGATGATGATCTCGATGATCATTCAGCAGAAACTGAATCCCGCTCCGGCCGACCCGGTGCAGGCCAAAGTGATGCAGTTCTTCCCTTACGTCTTCGGCGTTTTCTTCGCGTTCTTCCCGTCCGGATTGGTGCTTTACTGGGTGGTGAACAACGTGCTCTCGATTCTGCAGCAGTGGTACATCACCAAACAGATCGAAAAGCCTGTCAAAGCCTTGGCCTGAACCAGCCGGTGCGGCCGCGTCCGTTGTCTGCGGGGGCGGCCTGTGTCCAGCATCGTAGCATTGATCCCGCGGCGCCTGCCGCACCGGCAGCGGCCAAGGATCCACGATGACTCCAGACGGCGGGCCGACGCGTCCCCCTAGCGTCGTTGACACGATTGCCGCCGTCGCTACACCATCCGGGCGAGGCGGCATCGGCATCGTCCGCCTCTCGGGGCCACACGTTCCCGACATCGCGGCCCGACTGGGGCTGCAGCCTCTTACCCCGCGCCACGCGCACTACCGGCAGTTTGCCGACCACGACGGCACCGTCATCGATAGCGGTCTTGCCTTGTTATTCTCGGCCCCCGCTTCCTTCACCGGCGAAGACGTGCTTGAGCTGCACGCCCACGGGGGTCCCGTGGTACTCGACCTGTTACTGCGCCGCGTACTGAATCTCGGGGCACGTCTGGCACGGCCCGGGGAGTTCAGCGAAAGGGCCTTCCTGAATGACAAGATCGATCTGGCCCAAGCGGAAGCCGTCGCCGACCTGATCCACAGCGCCAGCGAGCAGGCCGCCCGCGCTGCACAACGCTCGCTGCAGGGCGAATTCTCCCGACGTATCCACCAGTTGGTGGAACGCTTGGTCCAGTTGCGCACGCTCGTCGAAGCCGCGATCGTCACCGACGTTCCGGGAACGACGCGTGACCTGCTAAGCGAACATATCCAGATCGACGGCATGCCGTTGCACATCATCGACACGGCCGGACTCCGACCCACCGAAGAACCAGTGGAGCAGGAAGGCATTCGACGTGCCCGCCAAGTGATCGAAGATGCCGACCGAGTTCTGCTCGTGCTCGACGCGCGTGTCCCCGAACAGGGCGAAGACGCGCTGCAGGGACTGCCGCCGGGATTGCGCGTGACCCGCATACACAACAAGATCGACCTCACTGAGCACACCACCCATGTCGATACTCAACCCGAACGGCCGGCCGTCTACCTGTCTGCCAAGACCGGTGCCGGACTCGATCTTCTGCGATCGCACCTGAAGGACTGCATCCACTTCAACAGTGAGGCCGGGGCCGTGTTCATCGCACGCCGCCGCCACCTCGAGGCTTTCGACCGGACCCGTCGGGCATTGGGCCAGGCGGGCCGGCAAGCGGCCGACGGGTCGCTGGAATTGCTGGCCGAGGACCTCAGGGAAGCGCAAAATGCGCTCGCTGAAATTACCGGGGAATTCACTAACGAGGACTTATTGAGCCGCATTTTTGCTAGTTTCTGCATCGGAAAATAACAGGTCGTCTTCAGACGTCCGACGCAGTCCGCAAAATTCCTCTAACCTAGATGGCGCAGTCGGGGAAGAAACAGCACCAGGCAGGGCAACAGTCATCGGGCCGCACGATCACCGACGACGAGTTGATCGCGAAAATCCGCAGTTCCAGACAAAGGGGGGTATTTGATCGCCTGTACTGTGGCGATGCCGGCGAAGACCAATCGGCCGCCGATCTCAAACTGTGTGGGATTCTCGCCGTCTGGGCCGGGCGCAGCGTTGAGCGCCTTGATCGAATTTTTCGAGGTTCCGGCCTGATGCGCGAGAAGTGGGACATTACACACTCGTCCGGTGGGCTGACGGATGGAGAGTTGACGATCGCAAAAGCGATCGAGGGCTGTGCCGCTGTTTACGGCGATCGCATGGATACCCAATTCGATCCGATCGACGACCCGGATCTCGATGGACCGGACCCGCGACAACCACGACATTCGCGACAAAGTTCCGATTCCGCCGAGCCGATCCCTCTTCGTGCGGAATTGTCGGCCGCCAAGACTTACCCGGTGAAGGCGCTCGGTCATTTTCTGCAGTTGCCGGTTGGCATGACCACTCATCCTAAGGACATGGCCGAAAACAACTGCTCTGAATTATGTCTGCGGACTGAGGGCGGCTGATGGATAATGAATGATGTTGCCGACAGGGAATGATGACGGAAGATGGTAGGTTATCCGAGAGAGATCGAGCTCAAGATGCAGCGCCTGTGCGCAATGTTGTCGGAGAAAGGCCGGCGCCGCTATGCGGGGATTGAGTCAGCGAAGTTGGGGCATGGGGGCATCGGGTAGGTGTCGGTGTTGTTCAACCTCGATCCGAAGACCGTGCGGCGGGGCTTGATCGAACTGGAACTTGAGGACGATCCGGCACCGCAGC
>JALORT010000216.1 GCA_025458755.1 Methylotetracoccus sp. | reverse complement strand
TCATCGGAAGGCTCGTCACATGACATTCGGGCCGGCTCTATTGCACGCTTGGCCCGCCGCGGGCTGGATGCGGCTCGGGGTTCCGCGGATGAAGAAGACGCGCAAAGCTCTCGGCAGCTTGCATCCCTGACAGCGGTATGCCCTGTGCGACAAACGACGGGGCTTCCTCGAAGCCGAAGCCACGGGCTTCCGCGGTGTCCTTCGCAATCTCGGCATCGACATCACCGGTCTCTAGACATCGCCGCAACGCGCTGGCATCGATCTTCAATCTGTCGGCCAGGCGTCGAAGAGACTCCTCATCGTACCAGTGATCCCCGAAAGCCGGAGGCTCCCGTGCGAGCAGTTCACTTCGCATCGCTACGAAAACGCCAAACCGGGCGGCGCACCGGGAAAGTCGCGCCGCCTCCTTGGCGACCGGATCATAGGCTGGAATGAAATCGCGAAAGACGACGCGCACCTTGGGTTCCGCAGCGAGCAGCCGATCGATCTCGCGGTGCGTGCTCCGGCAAGGAGCGCACCGGTAGTTGGTGTAGGCGACCAGCGTTGCACCATCCGCCGCGCCAAGAAAAGGTGCATCAGTCTTCACGATGGGAAGGCGGGGCGGCTGTGGGTCCGCCAATCGTATGTCGATGCGTGCGTCCTTGCGCAGCTTTTCGAGTAAGGCGCTTCGGCGGTCATGCACCTTGAGGAACGCCAGGTACTGCCGCACGCGCTCGGGATTTGCTACTGCTCGGCCGGACGCACGCGCCTTGTCGATGTAAGCGGTCACCTCCGCATCGCTGATGACGGTGTTTCGGGTTACCTCTGCGAGAAGGGCTTCAACGGACATGCCGCGCCGCCGCGCTTCCCCAGCCCACAGTCGAGCCTCGATCGCCGCTTCGATGTGCCTCATGCGCTCGAGGTAGATCTCTTTCCGCAGCCGGTACAGGGCCAAAGACGCCGCCTGTTCCAGCGCGGCCGCTTGAATGGCAGTGCCGTCAATCTCCGCCACCATGCGTTGCTCCGGCAAAGGCCTTTCGAGTTCCGATCCATCGGGCACCGCGAGTCTGATGCGGCGGCCCGCGCGAAGGCGACGGCTGTTCTCGGCTTCCTCAGCCTCGATGTTTTCCTGGCGAAGCAAATGCCGGATGGCATCTTCGGCCAAGTCGGGTTTGCCTACGGCCTCAGCGGGCGCCAGGGGGCCGTCGAACTCCGCCGCCCGCGAAGTACGGAGTTCGCGAATGGCCTGTGGGGTGACGGGTGCGGGCGAGGGACTTGTCAATTCGCCCGAAGTCCTTGCGAGCTGCTGGTCGATCAGTCGCTCGACCGTACGTGCCGCCTCGGCCACGAGTGCGGCCTGCAACCGCTCGATCTTCTGACGCGAAGGTTCATCGATCGCAGCGACGCTGATGTCTTCACCATTGATCCGAACGGCCACCCGGTCCGGTGGAGCGGCTCCGCCGGCCACCGCGAGCGCCAGCAAGAGAGACCACATTAACCGAGCTAAGGATTGGGTTGGGACGGCTCAACGGCGGGTACTTCCTCGATGTGGTCGCCGCTGAGCCCTTGCAAAAAATCCGATACGCCGATTCCTAACTCGCTCCGGAAGATGCGATCCGACTCCATTAGGATCAGCGTACGCGCGAGATGATCGCGCAGAGAGGCCGGATCCGACGAATCCGGAGGTTCCGATCGCAACGCGGCCGACGCGTCGCGCAGACGCGCCAACGTGTCCGTCAGCCGTTCGAATCGCTCGGGGCTGAGGGTGAGTCCAAGCCGTTCCCGGACCTCCCGTTCGAGCATGCTGTTGACCAACGCATGCCACTCCTGCTGCCCGGTCTGCGCAAGGCCTTCGTCGAAATCCACGGGCGGAAGCGGAGGAGACGCCTTAGCTCGCGGCGACAGTGTTCTCGTCCGGGATGAGGAACAGTCGGCCGCCGGTTCGGGCGCAGTGCGAGAGGCAAAGCCAGACGGAATTGCCGACTTCTTTAGCGCAAGGGATTCCATCTGCATCTGGAGTCTCGCAAGCTCCCGTTCAGCTGCATCGGCGCGCGCCCGTTCGGCCGCGGCCTGGCTCTCGGCAGCGTCAGCACGAGCGCGCCAGTGGGCACTTTGTTCCTCGTCGACACGCATCGATACCAGGCCGGCGATGAGAAAGGCGGCTACAGCAATGCCTGCACCCACCAACAAAGCGGTGCTGCGTATCACGGCACGCTAGTTACCCAGCTGGTAGGTCTTGAACGGACCATCATTCCATGTGACGGCTGACAACACCTTCTGCCCCTGCCAGGAAGGGTGGAAGCAATCGAGGTTGGAAAGCTCTTGCTGCGTGAACTGGTAGGTATAGGTCTTGTCGGTAAATGCGATGAACTTCGTTGGATGTTGACGTGCTTTCCGCTGGGTCACCGTCTGCAGAATCCGGTTGTATTCTTGAACGCGCCGCTGTACGAAAAGCCGGTCTGCGGGCGTCGAAGTCGGAGACAGCACAGAGGAGCAGTTTCCGGTTATTGCCCAAACCGCCGGGCAATCGACAAGACCGAGGGCCTTCTTAACCAGCCCCACCTCATACACTCGGCTGACGTCGGGAACCGCCGCCACCAGAACGCTGGCGCCCTTCGGCAGATTGTTGAGAAGGGCGTCTAATCCATTCCTGAAACTACTCTCGAATTCCGCGGGGGTAGTCAAGTCAGCGATGTCACGGCAGGCGTCGTTGGCGCCGAGCAGCACGGTGCTGTAGGTGACGAATCGGCCAGCGGTTCCGGCGGCCTGATCGTCCAGGGTATCCACCCTGGCACCATTGACGGCCGACGTCCAATTGGTCCGTCCGCTCGCTCCGAAGTTCGCGGTGATGCGCTGATTGTGCGACTTGACGTTCGGCAGACCAAAGAGCCTTTCCCAAAAACCGTAGTAGCCGTTCACCCAGCTCAGGTTCAGGTTATCGAAGGGCAGGTTCGCATCGAAAGCACGCGTGGTGGAATCGCCATGCGAGTACAGGCGTTTGGGCGGTTGCTGACCATAGTTCAGAGCAAGGGCAGAACCCGCCGACGAAAGAGTCAGCAAAGTCAATGCAAGGAGAGAAACGCGCCGAGTATTCATGCTTGCCTCCCGAACGATCTCACGGATATGAAATTCAATGGGCGCCGCCGGCCATTGGGGAAAGAGAATGCGCCTGCAGTGGGTTGTAGTCAATGAGCGAGAACGGTCAGGAATGAACCCTGCTCGGCCAGTTCGGGCGACGGAAGGCTCTCGTCGCATGATCTTGGCGCCGGTTCGGGCCCGAGACGGCGCGAGAGGGAGGGGTACGCCGGGCCGACGGGCGAGTCGGCGCGGGGTGTTGAGCGAGCCGGATACCAGCTGACCGTTTGGTCGACCGCGAACTCAGACGCCGGTTCGCCGTTCTCCGGGTCATTAGCAAGGGTTTGGTTCCAGTCGAGGTTGTCGCGCAGGCGCGGGGAACGGGCCGGTGAGACGGGGGGCGGCAGCGGGGATAGTAAGCCCGCACACCGGAGTCACCCCCACTTTCTCGCTTCCGGTTCGACATGGATTCCCGCTACCCGAGCATCGAAACTCTCGAACCGGCCCCGCTGAAACCCGCATAAATACTGGGATCGGTCTCTTGGCTGGTCAAGAGACCAGCTGAGAACAGAGAGAGAAGCTGGCGGAAAATTGGCCCGAAACCGGGCGGAGCCCTGGATCTCCCGAGTCTGTTCATGCCGCGCTTCCCGCTGTTGTGGGGGCTGGGAGCTTGCCCTTGAATGAGTTGATCGATCAAGTAAACTGACGGTGATGGCATCGGAAATCAAACCAGCCCTTCGCGGGGACACCACCCGCGATGCCCTGATCGAAGCCGCGATCTCGTGTTTTGCGCGCGATGGCTTTCGCGCCGCCAGCCTTCGCAGGATTGCAGAAACCGCGGGCGTCAATGAAGCGCTGATCGGTTATCACTTTCGCAGCAAGGAAGGGCTTTACCTCGCGGTGTTTGCACACATTGTCATGCAGATTCGCCAACGGCTGGACCCGATCACCGAGGAAATTGCGAAGGTGCTCACTCTGCCCGATGAGAACCTGGACGAAGCGGCCCTCAGAGGCCGTTATCTTCCTCCGCTATCGCGCTTACTAGATGACATGGTGAACTTGATGGCGCAGGAGCAATCCGCTGCGTGGTCGCTGATGATCATGCGGGAGCAGCAATACCCGACCGCCGCCTTCGCTTTGCTCTATGACGGCTTCATGACACGCATCCTTCAGCTTCTGACTCAGCTCGTGCAACGGCTAAGCGGAGCAAAATCCGTGACCGACGCGCGGTTGATGGTCATTACCCTGCTTGGGCAGGTCATGGTTTTCCGCTTTGCGCGTGCCGGCACGCTGCGACATCTGGGCTGGGAACAAATCGGAGCCGATGAGTTGGCCGCCATCAAGGCTCAGATACGCCAGAACATAACCACTCTGTTTGAGCCGGCTGGCAAGCGATGCGCTTTGGGAAACGGCTCGCGATCATAGTGAGTGGCCTCGCCGCTGCGATCGCGATCGGTTATGGCTGGATCAGCCGTCCGCATGAAGCCGACGGCGTGCTGCAGCTTTATGGCAACGTCGACATTCGGGAAGTCGAAATGGCGTTTCGCCAGTCTGGACGTCTCGCAACAGTGGCCGTCGAAGAGGGCGACCGGGTCAAGCCCGGCGAGCTGTTGGCCGAGCTCGATGCCCAACCCTTTCAGCAAGCGCTAGCCGCTGCCGAGGCCCAGGCCCAACAGGCGTCGGCGGAACTGGAAAAGCTGCGGCGAGGCTATCGCCCCCAGGAGATCGCTGAGGCACGGCAATCGATGCGCCAGGCCGAGGCCGCTCTCAGTTACGCCGCCAGCGA
>JALORT010000215.1 GCA_025458755.1 Methylotetracoccus sp. | reverse complement strand
AGCAGCACCTCGCCAATATCCGCAAAACGGTGGATTACGCTTTGTCCCGCGGTTTGCGCGTCAACGTGTATCTGGAAGACTGGTCGAACGGCTACAAGGACAGCCCGGACTATGTGTTCAAGCTGATGGACGGCATCAGGGACATTGGAATTACCCACTACATGCTCCCGGATACCCTCGGCGTCCTGTCGCCGGATGAAGTCTTTGATGCCTTCGCGGACATGATCGCACGTTATCCCGGCCTGCAGTTCGATTTCCACCCGCACAATGATTATGGCCTGGCGATCGCCAATGTGATGGCAGCGGTTCGCGCCGGTGTCTGCTCCATCCACTGCACGGTCAACTGCCTGGGCGAGCGCGCCGGTAATGTTTCACTCGCCGAAGTGGCTGTCGTGCTCCGGGACAAGATGAACATGGAGCTTTCGATCGATGAACGGGATATCGTCAGAGTCAGCAGGATGGTCGAGAATTTCTCGGGCAAATGGATCCCGGGGAATGCGCCGATCGTCGGCGCCGATGTCTTCACCCAAACGGCCGGCATTCACGCCGACGGCGACCGTAAAGGAGGGTTGTACGAAAGCAAGTTGAGTCCGGAGCGATTTTCGAGGACCCGACGCTATGCGCTCGGCAAGATGAGCGGCAAGGCCTCGCTCGCCAAGAATCTCGAAGCCTTAGGGCTGTCGCTCTCCCCCGAAAATCAGGCCAAGGTGCTGGCCAGGATCGTCGAACTCGGTGATTCCAAGCATCTGATGACGTTGGAAGATCTGCCGTTCATCATTGCCGATGCGATGGAGAGCCGGGATTACAAACACATCGATCTCCTCGACTGTTCGGTCACCAGCAATCTGCACGAAGAATCCACGGCTGAGATCAAAGTCGAACTCCGCGGCGAAGTGTTTGCAGCGAAAGGCCACGGCAATGGCGGTTTCGATGCGTTCATCAACGCGATCAAGACCATCCTGTCACCCCGCGGCTATTCCCTTCCCGACCTGATCGATTACGAGATCCGCATCGCCAAAGGCGGCAACACCAATGCGCTAACCGAGTGTATCGTCAACTGGAAAGGGAAAAACAACAAGACGATCATGACCCGGGGCGTTGATTCAGAACTGCAGCGGCGCTGAACCCGGGGACTGCCACATCACATCGGAACCTTCTCGGGCCGCATCTTCCAACAGCTTGATCAGCGGGAATGCGCGTTGACGCAAGGATACCGGGGGGGTTTTGCGGGTCTCGTCCTCATCCTCGGCACTCTCCTCCGCGGCTGACGCGTCGGCAGCATCGAGCGCCTGCCGAAGGTTGGCAAGCGCCTCCGGGATTTCTGCGGCCAGCAGCGCGCTCGGCACCGTGCCGCTCCGCCCCATCATGCGAATCAGTTGTGTGGCGGCGTCACCGAACAAGGTGATGCGGCCGACTTTGCTTTCAAAGGTTATCAGCATGGTTGTCAACCGGCTCTACAACGGAATCAGTCCCTCGGCCTTCATCGCCTGCTGCACCGCCGGTCGGGCGCTCACTCGGCCCAGGTACTCGGCGAGTACGGGCCAGGGCGCAAGATCGATCTTGTGATAGGCACACCAGCCGAGTACGGTGCACAGATAGGCATCGGCCACCGTAAAACGATCGCCGAACAGCCAGTCTCTGCCGCGCAGGCAGTCGGCCAGATAATCAAAGCGGCGTCCGAGCAGAGCGATCGCCGCTTGCCGAGTCGCCTCCGGGGTCGTCGGGTTCCACAGTGGGCCGAACGCCTTATGGACTTCGGTGGCGATAAACGCGAGCCACTCCATCAGACGGTAGCGCTCCATGGACCCGAGCGGCGGCGCCAGCTCGGATTCTGGCTTCAGGTCGGCCAGGAACTGGAGGATGACCTGGTCCTCGGTCAGCACCTGACCGTCGTCCAGCAAGAGTGCCGGCACGTAGCCTTTCGGATTCACCGTCCGGAACTCGGCACCGCTCGCTGTTTTGCCAGCGGCAAGATCCACCTGTTCGAGCTCGAACGGAAAGTTTGCTTCTCGGAGAACGATGTGCGCAGCCAGCGAGCAGGCACCGGGATAGTAGTAGAGTTTCATCGTGAACGCCTCGACGGAAATTCGGGAAAACATGGTGCGGCTTGCGCCGCCGCAGCGCCAGTTTACGCTATTGGAAGCCGCAGCATCGATGGACTTGGCACGAGTGCTTGCGCGCTCACCGTCGAGTCGCGCCGGGGCCAGGCGAGAAGCACGCCATTCACGGCTCACTCTTCCCGGAGCGGGCTCGCGCCGCCGGTGACCGCGCTGTTTCGGGTCCATCGGCAGCGACAAGATCGGCGCGCCGCGGCCGCGAGCCTCATTCCGATACGTTGCCTTCGTTCGCCCGCATAATCGAAACTGCCGACATGCCTCATCGAACCATGACGCCGCCCGCAACCAAGCCCACGACGATTCACTGCGCGCTGTCCGAAGCCGCGCAGGTGTTGCAGCACGCCAGCACCAGCCCCGCACTCGATGCCGAGGTTCTGCTCTCGCAGGTCGTTCAACGGAACCGCGCCTTCCTGCGCGCCTGGCCTGAACGGCCGTTAACCGCAGAACAGGCGCACGCTTACGGTGCGCTGATCGCCTCCCGCCTTCAGGGCACACCGATCGCTTATCTCACCGCGAGCAGGGAGTTCTGGTCGCGGGAGTTCCTGGTGACACCGGAGGTATTGATCCCGCGCCCGGACACCGAACTGCTGGTCGAACTCGCTCTGCAGTACCTCTCGGCTCGGCGCGGGGCCGTGCTGCTGGATCTTGCCACCGGCAGCGGCGCGATCGCGGTGACCCTTGCGGCGGAAAGCACCGAATCCGTGGTCTACGCCTCGGACGTCAGCACCGCCGCACTGAAGATCGCGCGGCGCAATGCGGAACGGCACCACGTCACCCGGATACGGTTTTTGCACAGCGACTGGTTCGAAGGATTTCCCGGGGATCTCCGTTTCGACCTGATCGTCAGCAATCCGCCCTATATCGCCGAAGCCGATCCTCATCTCGGCCAGGGGGATGTCCGCTTCGAACCGACGCTCGCGTTGCGGGCGGGCCCGGACGGGCTTGCCGCATTGAGGGTCATTGCAGCCGAAGCCGGAGGGCGACTCATCCCCGGTGGCAGGCTGCTGCTCGAACACGGCTATCAACAAGCCGACGAGCTAAGAGCGTTGCTGAGCCATTGCGGTTACCGCGACATCACCCATCATCCGGATCTTCAGGGGCACCTGCGCGTAACCGAGGCGGCGTGGCCGGACGACTAGGGGTCCCGGGCTCACCGCTCTCCGATCCGTCCATCCTATTTGACGCGCATTCCCGGCTGCGCGCCCTCGTCCGGTTGCAGCACGAAGATGTCCCGCCCGCCGGGGCCTGCCGCCAGCACCATCCCTTCCGACAGGCCGAACTTCATCTTCCGCGGGGCGAGGTTCGCCACCATCACTGTCAAGCGCCCGACCAAACGGTCCGGCTGATAGGCGGACTTGATTCCGGCGAATACGGTTCGTGTCTCGTTGCCGAGATCCAGCGTCAGCTTCAGCAGCTTGTCCGCCCCTTCGACATGTTCAGCGCTGACGATCTTGGCCACCCGCAAATCGATCTTGGCGAAATCATCGATCGTAATCGTCTCTGCAATCGGATGGATCTCGTGCAGCTGATGCTCGGCATGACGTGCCGGCGAATGCGATTCCGTCTCTGCGGCCAGATTGCTCGTGTTCGCTGCCACCAGGGCTGCAACCTGCTTCGGGTCGATGCGGGTCAAAAGGTGCTGGTACGGCTGAATCTGATGCCCCTCGGCCAGCGGATGACCCGCCGCATCCCAGGTCAACGTGGTCTGCAACAACGCTTCGGCCTGCACCGCCAGATGCGGCAGGATCGGCTTCAAATAGAGTGCCAGCAGCCGAAAGAGTTGCAAAGCGGTGGTGCAGACCGCATGAAGATCGGCATCCCGCCCGACGGTCTTGGCGATCTCCCAAGGTTTGTGGGTATCCACATATTGATTGGCCAAATCGGCCAGCCGCATGATCTCCCTGACCGCCCGCCCGTAGTCGCGGTTCTCGTAGTGGTCGGCCACCTGTTCGCCCGCGGCCACGAACTCCTGGAATACATCGATGGCGGCATCGAAACGGCCGAGGCAGGATGCGAAGCGTTTCGTGATGAAGCCGGCCGAACGGCTGGCGATGTTGACGAACTTCCCGACCAGATCGCTGTTCACCCGCAACACGAAATCGTCCAGATTCAGGTCGATGTCCTCCATCGTCCCGTTCAGCTTGCAGGCATAGTAGTAGCGCAGCCACTCCGGATTCAGACCCTCCTTTAAGTAACTCTCGGCCGTGATGAAGGTGCCCCGCGACTTCGACATCTTCTCCCCGTTCACGGTCAGAAATCCGTGTGCGAATACTTTCGTGGGGGTGCGGAAGCCGGCGTAGTGCAGCATCGCCGGCCAGAACAAGGTATGGAAGTAGAGGATGTCCTTGCCGATGAAATGGTACAGCTCAGCCTGCGAGTCGATGCCCCAGAACGCCGCGAAATCGAGCCCGACACGATTGCACAAATGCTGGAAACTGCCCATGTAGCCGATCGGCGCATCCAGCCAGACATAAAAATACTTGCCCGGCGCGTCGGGTATCTCGAACCCGAAATAGGGTGCGTCGCGCGAGATGTCCCAGTCGTTCAGGCCGGCGCGGAACCACTCGTCCAGCTTGTTGGCGGCTTCCGGCTGCAGATGGCCGGCCTTCGTCCATTCCTTCAGGAAAGCCGCACACTCGCCCAGCTTGAAGAAGTAATGCACCGATTCCTTGCGAACCGGTGCGGTGCCCGAAATCGCCGAATACGGTTCGATCAGTTCAGTGGGCTGGTAGGTCGCTCCACACGCCTCGCAGCTATCGCCATACTGGTGCTTGGCATGGCAGCGGGGACACTCGCCCTTGATGAAGCGGTCCGGCAGGAACATCTCCTTGACCGGATCGAAAAACTGGTCGATGGAGCGCGCCTCGATCAGGCCTCTGTCCTGAAGTGCGGCGTAAATCCGCTCCGCGTAGTGGCGGGTTTCGTCGGAATGTGTGGTGTAGTAGGTATCGAACTCGACGTGAAAACCGGCGAAGTCGCGCGAATGTTCACGGTGGACCCGGCGAATGAGTTCCGCCGGAGCGATTCCCTCTTTCTCCGCCCGCAGCATGATCGGCGTGCCGTGCGTATCATCGGCGCAGACATACCAGCAGTCGTGACCGCGCATCCGCTGGAACCGGACCCAGATGTCGGTCTGGATGTATTCGACCAGATGCCCGAGATGGATCGGGCCGTTGGCGTAAGGCAGAGCGCTGGTGACGAGGATGTTACGGGGCTGGTTCATCGCGGGAAGAGCCGAGCAAAAGGCGCATTATTTCACATCCGCCGGCCCGCCTGATAAGCGCCTCGCGCGCCGTTTCCGACGCACCAACATGCCGATGCCGCGGCACGCACTACCGCGCGTTCGAACTGCACAGCCTTGTTGTCCAGCGTGAGCGCACCGGGCAGACGCCCGGCGAACTGATCAGCCGCGGGACACGGCAGCGGCTTGCACAGACGTCTCGCGTAGACTCACGGATCGAGGTCCGCCAAGAGCCACGTCGCCGCCTTAGATGCCTTCTCGCTCCACCCTGCTGACACGGGAAGGTGCCCTGCGCCTGCTTCTATGGTGACGATCGAACACCCGCTTATGCCTTCTCGGCGTTTTCGATCATGACCGGAACGCGCTTGAATTCCACCCGC
Organism: Methylotetracoccus sp.; assembly: GCA_025458755.1. Lineage (GTDB taxonomy): Bacteria > Pseudomonadota > Gammaproteobacteria > Methylococcales > Methylococcaceae > Methylotetracoccus. Next base: position 202 of record JALORT010000215.1, on the reverse strand, counting down.
GAGGTAAAGCCGTACTTCACCAAATCGGCGAAATGCTGCTCTTCTACACCGCTTAGGCCGATCGACCGGGGTTCTCCTTCTCTTACGGTGCGGAACAGCCGGTCCCAGACCGCGAGGACAGCGCCGTAATTGCTGTCATGCTCCTCACGCAACGCCGAATGATGCATCCGGTGCAGACTGGGGACGATAAAGATCCGGGACA
>JALORT010000214.1 GCA_025458755.1 Methylotetracoccus sp. | reverse complement strand
CTGGCTGGGGATGGACGCCCAAACCGGCCACGGCCTGAATGCGCTGCTGGCCTGTTATGATCAGGATGAGGGCGAGTCATGCGACCTGACCCTGGCCGTGTATGAAACCGTGCAACAGCGCGATCCCGCCAGCCGCGACCGGGGGACGGCTCGCCAGCGGCGGGCAATACTGGAACTGGTTCGGGAGGCTGGAACGCCCGACCGGCTGCGGGTGACCACCGCCGACGTGCCGGAGTCGGAGCGGGAACGACCGCTGGTCACAGTGCTGCGGGAACTGCGCGCGGTGCTGGACACCTGGCCCAGTGAGCGAGCCAACCGGCTGGCGTCCCGTACTTCGGACGGGGCGCGGTAACCGGGGCTAAATCCGATACGGCGGCGGCCGCCACGCCACTCACCCAAAGAGGTGTCAACCTCACCAACGATCAGTTTTCAAAATTGCCGGACTCACTGGGCAGATGAGCCTGCGCCTAGCCGGTGCGGATCCTTCTATGAGATGAGCCTGCGCCTAGCCGGTGCGGATCCTTCTATGTAAGGCTTGGCCGACCTACTCGAAACGTTCATCCCGATCCCTCTCGCGAGTGCGCTCAGACGCAATTTTCTTCTGAAGCTGGATGTCCAGATCTTGGGCCGCTCGGCTGACCGCGGAATCCCGATCATCCTGGAACTGGCGGATGAGCAAGCGTTGCTGCTCAAGAAGGTCCGCACGGGAATCCGGCCATACGGTCTGGAAATGCGTGATCACGAGGACTCGAAATACGGCCTCCCGATCAGGGGCTGTGCTGAGAAAAGCCAAGGCGGCCTCGCTCCAAGCAACGGCTCCGTCTTCTTCTTCCTTATCGAACGGGGAGATCGCTGCCGCAAGTCGCGGGTAGCGGATTCCAGGCGCCTGGTTTGCCCAGTTCAGTAAGGTCGACGTCGGTACCGCTCCGAGCGGATTGCAGCTAGTGATGGAAAGAAACTGGCGGGTGATGTTCGTCCAATCCTCAGTGCCGCCACCGAGCCAACAGCTCAATGCGACATGGGGGTGCAATTCCAGCAGAGCCTTTACCAAATCATCAAGTTCGTTCCAGGGGGCGCGCCAGTCTCTGGCTGCATCCCGGATGCGTTCGCAGAGCGTTTGCGCATCCGCAACCGTGTCGGCGCCGACCAGGCACATCCTTGCGATCACTCCAAGGTCATAGGCAACGTTTTGCTCCACATTCGCCAAGGGAATGTTCAGGAGCAGTTGACGCCCGCAATCTAACAAGCCTGGATCCCACGGCCCTCGATTCCCTTGGGGATCGCCGAACTGCGTCCGCAGGATATTTACCGCGACCTGGTAGCCCTCGGGCCGTCGGGAAAGGACGAGCAGCAGGCGGCTCAGCTCGGCGGGTGGGATGGTGTCGGTGGTTCGGCCGAAAAGATTCCGGTACAGACGGGGCGGCGCCAGGCCCACTTCAAGCGAGGCCAGCAGCCGCCCGACCCCGGCCTGATCGAGTCCTGCCGCTATTTGCAGGTAGGGGACTACCGAACCAAGATCAGGGTCGCGTATGGCATCGTCCAGAAACCCTTCGACCAACGCCCGGTGCGTGGCGGCGGCACCCTCCAGAAACCCACCGAGCAAGGAAGCGTTGCGTTTAATCGGGTCACAGCCCCTGAAACGCTCGTGCAAGCCCGCCCAGGATGCGGCGATGTCCGTCGTGGCCTGGGCAAAACCCTGTCCGAACCAATAGGCCTGGTGCCCATTCGGACCGAGAAGCTCGGTCCAGAGATGTGCGAACGGTGCCGGGTCTCGCGCGCAGTGACGACCCAGCTCACGAGCCTCCTCCACAACCGCCTTGTATATGGCTTGATGGCGATCTGGTACGGATCGCGCACCGTCCACGGGGTTGATGACCTCCCCCGCTTCGCCCTCCGAGCTATCGGCCTCCCAGTACGCAAGATTGGTAATCTCATGGGCAGGAACCAGCACATAACTGTATGTGCGTTCCTCGACGCTGTGGGGAGCCAAGCGCTCTTTCAGTCCCTTCAGCCGGAGGACGAGGCTCGCTTCCATGCGCTTGGCATCAAGGGCAAGCGTTTTGCGAACCGCAAGCCAGCCTTCCGGCCAATGCTCTTCTGCGCCGATGTCCGACGCTGTTTGTTCCAATTGATCGAGAACAAAACCCTCCAACCAAAGCCCCCTGAAATAATGGGCCAGCAGCAAGCGCACTGACATCCTGTGGGGAGAATTCGACAGTGCCAGCCGCCGAGCAATGGCCAGGGCGCCGCCGAACCATTCCTCGCAGTCGGCACGGGTCTTGGGACGCCAACCGTAATCGACCGGGTGACCCCCGAATGAGAAATCGTGGGAGCTGGTGAAAGGGGCGGCCCGCAGCATGCCGCGAAGCGCGACGATGCCGGTATCCCGAGCCGCTGGGTCCGGAGCCGACAGGAGTTCTTCGAGCACTGCGATCCGCACCTGCGGTCCGGCCCCGGTCCCCGAAAGCACGGGCCAAAACAGCTCTTCCAGATACCTGGTTTCTTGGGTTTGGGTGTCTGCGGTCAGTTCTGCCTGAATGAAGCGCGCCAGGGTCAGAACCACCCGTGGGAAGTACTCGGGAAACCAAGCCAGCTTCCGCAGGAGCGTCATTAGCCGTTGACGATGGGGAAGCGCCCTGGATTTTAGCTTCTCTGGCTCGCAACCTGTTGCGAAACGCTCGATCAGGTCGAGCACGGCTGCCGGCGCCAACGACGCGAGATAGGCCACCAGATCCATCCGCAAATAGTCCCAACTCTGGGCGATGCTGCCCAAGTCAGAAAGCGGTCCACCCGGCTTAAGCCATGCGTCGGCGATCCGCCGCGCCTCGGGTGAATCGTGCAGGTAGCTGAGCCGATGGGCGAGTGACTTGAGGAGCCGCGGGTGATCCCAGAATGCGTCAGCGACTACGGGCGCCGCCAGGTTGGCGAGCGCCCGTTTGGCCAGCCAGTTGGCGAGGGGCTGGGGGAGTATCGCTCGCCATCGTCCGCGGAATTGAATGATGTCGCGGCGACTCAGCTCGCCCACCGCCCGGAAAAGCGCGGGTATCTCGAGTCCACTAATCTCTGCAAGCAAGGGAAGCTCCGCCGAGTTGCCCTGGCTCGCCTCACCGTCGAAGGAGTAGACCAGTGCAAGTGTCTCAGCAGCACGCAGTAGCGCGTCGTTTTCCTCTTTCCTCTGTTGGAACAGGCGCTTGAAAAGCGCTTCATCTCCCAGATCGGCCAAATTGGCGCCTGGCGCTTCGTCCTTCAATACCCCGGCGATGAGGAGTGCAACGCGGGCATTACCTTCCGAGAACTGTGCGATGCGCCGGCACACCACTCGAGACAGGACGGGGAAACGGCGCTCCAGCAGGGCTTCCATGACGGTTTCTGATGCGTTCAGCAAGCGGAAGACATCGGTGTCTTCGGGCTTCTCGTCGCAGATATCCAGGTCCACCGTGATCAGGCTGAGTGAGCCGTTCCTCGATCTGCATGCGGATGCGATGGCGTCGTGGGTCTCGCGCGGACAATTGTCGAGCACGATCACGGCTCGCTTGCCCTCAGCAGTCAGTTGCTCAGCGAGTTGACCGACGCTCGGCTGCGGGGTCTCGTGGCCGATATCCGCATAGACAGCCCAAGAACAATCCAGAGGACATTCGCCAATGGTCGGATCGAACAGAGCCTCCACGAGGCGCGTCTTGCCGGTACCCGAGAGTCCGGTGAGTCGGATGATTCCCCCTGGCGCTGCAAGCACGGATCTCAGGCGCGCGATGCCGTCACTGATCGCAAGGGGTTCATCCTGCGGACGTCTCAAGTCGCGGAGCCGTGGGGTGTCGTCGCTGAGGTACTTCCTGTCGACGCCATCAGGCACACGGATCCAGTTTCCGAACGGCCGCCAACCCGAAAGCGGTTGGCCGATTCGAGCCCTGAGCCAGAGAATCTCGCCCGGGTAGTCGCGGACCCAGGTCGCCATGCGCTGGCGGTCATAGAAATCCAGGTGCAATGCCTCGCGATGGTCGAGGTCGGCGACTGCACGGGACATTGCCTCGCGCCGCTCGCCAAGCATCGAATCGGTTGTCGAGTCCTTTGAGCTGACGATGATGTAGCCGCCTTTATCAGCGGCCAGCTGAGCGATGCTGGGTCTTAAGGGGCCCCGATCAGATGTCTTCCGACGCCCCTTCTTTTCCTTCGGGCGCATCTCCTCTTCAATGGCACTTTGCGGCATGACCTCAGCCTTGGCCTGAAAACCGGTGATGGGCCGAGGAATGGGGCCAGAGATCTCTGTGTCGGCTGGAAGCTCTACACGAACGTCAATTCCGCCATCGGGAGCAATCTGGCTGCCGCCGTACAGGACAGCGGTTACAGGAAGCCTGCGGCGCCTGAGATCCGCCTCACACAGTCGGGCAATCAGGCGGCGCAGCCCCTCATCGTCCAGAGCCGCGATCTGATCTGATGATACGTCGAAGATTGAATGCTGCGTCATGTGCTGTGTTTGGTTCCCGAGGACGGGCGGCGGTAGCCGGCATCGAAGGTATAAATGCCGGGTTCGTAGCACAATGGGTCAACCATGAGCGTTCGGTAAGCAGCGCGGGAAGACCGGGAGATGGTAATCCGATCCACGCCGGGTTACCAACAACCTGTTCAGAATCCGGCACGGGCTGATTGAGATCAACGGGCGTTTCGAGCAGTCCGCGTGAATCGTCGCCAAGATCCTAATCTGAAACAGTGTGTTCCATCCATTTTTTGGTGACTGAATGCCTGCGCGGTCCTCGCCGTCAGGCTGGAGATTGAGACATGTTCGATCCGACCCAGAAGACTTTGGCTTTGAATTTTGCCCGCACGCTCGCGCGCGGAGACTACTTCGCCGCCCACACGATGTGCAGCCGACAGCTTCGAGCGTACTTGGACGTGGCGGCGTTACGCGAGCAGTTCGAACGCATGATTCCGCTTGACTGGGGTCAGGTGGACCCGATCGAGCTGGAAGACCACGATGAATGGCCGTTCGTCTATGTCGTCCTGGGAGGCAATGTGTATTCGGAGGCCATTTTCAATAAATCATTTACCGTGGAAGACGGACAGGCCAGGATCGACAGCGTCGAATTCGGGCGACCTTAGTGAATGGCAAAAGTCGTCCGCGTGGTAGGCGACCATTGCAACCTGCTTTCCAGCAAGGGAGTTTTACTCTTCACACTTCTCTTGACATTTGAATGATCCTATTGTGTAAATCGACTCACAGACTCACAGACTTATAGACTCACAAACTCACAAACTCACAAACTCACAAACTCACAGACTCACAAACTCACAGACTCATAAACTCACAGACTCATAAACTCATAGACTCATAGACAATAG
>JALORT010000213.1 GCA_025458755.1 Methylotetracoccus sp. | reverse complement strand
CGTGCATGAAGTTGTCCACCAGACTGTCCGGTGCGATGCCCAGACCCAGGCTGGCGAGCAACTCACCCCGCCATCCGTCCGCGGCGGCCTTGCCCAGATCCTGAAGCGCCAGGTTCGCCTGCAGACCGGTGTTGTACAGTGCCATGACGGTGGCCGGGACCAGCGCGAAGACGACGACGACCATCATGCGCTGCACGCTGATCGCATCCCGGACATGGGGCGCTCCCTGTGTCACGGTTCCCGGGGTGAACAGGAAGCCCATCAACGCGTCGGTGAGTGGACGCCAGCGACTCCGGCGCGCGCCGTTCGGTGTAGGGTGTTCGGTCGAACTCATCGGCTTAGAGCTCCTGCTCGATCGCGGACAGGTTCCTGCGCAGCATCGGGCCGAAATCCTGTTTGGATGGACAGACGAAGGTGCATAGCGCCAAGTCCTCTTCGTCCAACTCCAGGCATCCAAGATTCTCCGCCTCCTCGGTATCGCCAACCGCCAACGCGCGCAGCAGGTGCAGCGGCATGATGTCGAGCGGCATCACGCGCTCGTAATCGTAATTCGGCAGAATGGCGCGCGTGTCGCCGTGGGTGCTGCTGGTCATCGCGAATTTCTTGCCGGGGATCAGCTTCGACAGCACGATGTTCTTGATCGAATACACGTCCAGCCCCGGCCGCAGCCAGACCAGCAGCTCCCGCTCGCGGCCCTCGGGCACTACGGAGACTTGTTGATGATACCGACCGAGAAATGCCGCCGGCCCAGCGGCATGTTGACCCGAGAGTACGGAGCCCGAGATGAGACGATGCTCTCCTTCGTTCAATTCCCCGGTTGTCAGTTCGCCGAGCGAGGCGCCGAGCTGCGTCCTGAGCAACCGCGGCCTCTTCACCGACGGCCCGGCCAGCGAGACCACTCGCTCGACCGGCAATTGACCGGTCGCGAACAGTCGGCCCACCGCAATCACATCCTGGCAGCCGATGTGCCAGACGGTCTTGCGGCGGTGCACCGGATCGAGAAAATGGATATGGGTGCCGACGTTACCGGCAGGATGCGGTCCGCAAAACTCCTCCACCGCCACATTCGCGCTGTCGACGGGAGGTACCCCGGTCTCCGGCGCTTTGCAGAGGAACACCTTGCCCGTGGTCAGTTTGGCAAGGAGGCGCGTGCCGTTCACGAACTCCCGCTCCTGTCCGCTGATGATCCGTTGGACCGCGGGAGCGAGCGGGTTGGTGTCCATCGCCGTGACGAAAATCGAGTGGGGCGTTATCGCAGGATTCGCCACCCGGCCGAATGGCCTCGCACGCAGCGCCGTCCACAGCCCGGAATTCAGCAGCTGTTCGATGATCTGCTCGCGCCCCAGAGCAGGCAGCCGGTTTTCCGGATACTGCGGGAACGCCACCTCGTCGGAACCCGACAGCTCGATCACCACAGAGATCAGTTTTCGCTTCTTACCGCGGTGAATCGCCGCGACCGTACCCGCGCCGGGCGCGGTATATCTCACGGCGGGCAGGTTCTTGTCGGTGAACAGCAGTTGGCCCTTTTTCACCCGCTCACCACTCTCTACGGCCATCGTCGGCATCAGCCCGACGTAGTCGTGGCCGAGAATCGCCACGGATCGCGGATTCTTCGCCTCCAGGAGGGTCTGATCGGGCTCGCCTGTGATCGGCAGATTCAAGCCTTTGCTGATCCTGATCATCGACTGCTTTCGATTGGTCAAATCGCCACTCGGCGTTCCCGGCGCGCAGGAATTGTCGACACCGCGCCGCGAAGCCTCCGGCTATTTCGATGCGCCGACTTCGGGTCGGAGCAACTCCCGTTCACGGCGGATGCATCCTACACATCGCCTCCATGCCGCGCAAACATTGTCGCCGCCTCGGAGGTTGCGACGAAATCGTCAGTAGCGCACGAGGCCTGTATAGAATCAATGCGTTCGAACGTGTGCACGGCGCACGCCAGGAAAAATTCACAATCTCGTCAGTCCTGTGCCGAGGTCTTACGAGACTCCGACTTCAGCGAAGCCCGCAAAGATCCCCGCCGGCCATTGCAGCGCCGGGGACCGCGTCGGTGCCTGTCGACGCCGAGACCCCTATCTTCCAGGTCAGCGGATACGCCGCATTGCTTTGGAACGCCTGCGCCTGACAGCACTCCTGGAACACGGTCCTGCAGTCCATTGGAAACGTCGAACGGCCTCAAGTTCGCCTCCCTTGCTCGTTATCCCGCTAATATGGTGTCTTGGCGAACCGCGGCACCTGCGGTCGGCGACCTACGATTGAAGCGGAATCTTGGAGACCATGCATGACGAAATCCATCGGCATTCTCACTTCGGGCGGTGACTGCCCCGGGCTGAATGCGGCCATCCGGGCCGTAGGGAAGACGGCAGTGAACCACTACGGCTGGTCCATCGTGGGCTTTCTGAACGGTTTCCGCGGCCTGATGGAAAACCGCACCATCCCGCTCGATGGTGATGCGTTGTCCGGCATCCTTACCGTCGGCGGAACCATCCTCGGCACCAGCCGCGATAAACCCCACAAAATGCCGGTGGGCGGCAAGGTTCTGGATATGACCGATGCCATGGTCGAGGTCTACCACCAGCACCATTTGCACGCCCTGGTGTGTCTCGGCGGCGGCGGCACGGCCAAGAATGCCTACCGGCTGGCACAGAAGGGAATCAATGTGATCAACCTGCCGAAGACCATCGACAACGACATTTACGGGACAGACATCTCCTTTGGCTACGATACGGCACTCAGCATCGCCACCGAAGCCATCGACCGACTGCACAGCACCGCTCATAGCCATCACCGCATCGTAGTCGTCGAGACGATGGGACACCGGGTGGGCTGGCTGGCCTTGGGTGCGGGCATCGGCGGCGGGGCCGACGTAGTGCTGATTCCAGAAATTGCTTACGACGTGGACGCCGTGGCCGAAGCACTGCGGCAGCGGGTAAGACGCGGCAAGCGCTTCAGTATCGTGGCAGTAGCCGAGGGCGCTCTGTCGAAAAAGATGGCGAAAGCGCTGCAGGAAGCAAGAAAGCAGGTCGACAAGGACAAGAATGGTTCCGATGCGGTGAAAGCGAAGGCGCGTCTCGCTGAACTCGAGTCCGGGCGAAGCGACCATACGCTGCAGCTGGCGCAAAAGCTGGAAGAGCTGACCGGGCTCGAATCACGCGTCACGATCCTCGGCTATGTGCAGCGCGGCGGGACGCCCACGGCTGCCGATCGCGTGTTGGCGACGCGCCTGGGCACAGCCTGCGCCGATCTCATCGCGAAGGATCAGTTCGGGGTATTGGTCGCGGCGCGTGGCCAGGATGTGGAGCCCGTCCCGCTGAAAGATATCGTGGGCAAACTGAAGTACGTGCCGACCGATCACCCCTGGATCAGATGCGCACGCCGGATCGGTATCTGCCTCGGCGACGGCGTGGCGTAGCCGCTTCCGGCGGTGCGTCCCTCCGCTACACCAAGTCATCCGCAGCCAGGCACAACGCCGCGTAGATCCCCGCGGCGGCGCAGACTTCGGCGAACGCGACCTGTTCGTCCGGAGTGTGCGCCACCTCCAGTGCTCCGGGACCCAGAATGATCGGTCTCGTCCCCGCCGCAAAAAACAAATTACCGTCCGAGTGCGAGCGGAAGGCATCCAGGCGCGGCGCCAGGCCGAGCGACTGATAGATCGACGGCAGATGATGAGCGAGAGGATTGTCGGTTCCGAGGTCATAACCCGACGCGGCAAAATCGAAATCGACCGTCAGATCGAGACCGGTGATCAATGGCTCGGCGTCCGTGACGATCCGGCGGATCGCGCGCTGCAGCAGTACGGGATCTTGATCCGGCCGGAGGTGCAGATCGATCCATGTTTCGCAGCGATCGGGCACGACAAACCCCGCACGTGATGAACTCATCTCCCGGATCGAATGCACGATTTCCGTGGTTTCCGGCGAAAACAGAGGATCTTCCCAAAGGCGCAGCAACACCCGCAGCATCGACTCCACCGCGTTGTGCCCCAACTCCGGGAGGGAGGAGTGACTGCGGCGGCCCGTGGTGACGAAACGCGCCTCCAGGTAACCGTAATGAGCGAAGCAGGCCGCCAGCCCGGTGGGCTCGCCGATCACGGCCCAAGGCGGCTGATGGGTTTTCAGGAAAGCCGCGCTGCCGTCGCCGTTCTCCTCCTCGCCGACGACCAGCAACAAGCCCACCGCCGGCCGTTCCGCTGGAGACAAAGTGGCGGCGAGGGCGAGCCAGGCCTCGACCATTGCGGCACACCCGCCTTTCATATCGGCGCTGCCCAGCCCGCGGACGGTGCCGCCATCCTGTTCCGGTCCGTACGCCTCCAGGTCCCAAGCCGGAACCGTATCGACATGCCCGACCAGGTAGAGCCGCGGCTCCGCCGCACCCATGGTGATATGCAGGTTATAGCGCTCTTGCTCCACTTCCTGCCGCTCCACGGCGAAGCCGTGGCGAACGAGCAGGTCCTCCAGATAAAGCTGAACGTCTTCCTCCTTCCCGGATGGCGAATAAATGGCGAGCAGATCGAGAAATATGCTCCGCAGCCGGTCGGGATTGATCGCTTGCTGCACTTTTTCGCGGCGGTGACTCATCGCTTTTTCCTCCGAGTCGCTTTCTTCTTTTTTTGCGTCAAATTGAGGGTCATGTACACATGCGCCTGGATGTCACCGAACCCTTGTTTGTGAAAGAAGCGAATCGCTGCCTGATTGTCGGCGGAGGTATCGATCATGATGATGCGCACCCCCTTTTCCCGCATACGTCGCTTGATTTCCTTGAATAACGCACCACCCACACCACCCTGCTGGATTTTCCGGCGCACCCCCAGCCAAACCAGATAGCCGTATTTCCAGGAAGAATGATGC
>JALORT010000212.1 GCA_025458755.1 Methylotetracoccus sp. | reverse complement strand
ATCGGCGAAATTATCGCGGGTCAGCGTGAAGCGCAGCCCCACTTTGATGCCGCGGTCGGCGCACCACCGGACCCCTTCGAGTGATCGGTCGAACGAACCGGCACTGCGCCGGAACACGTCATGCGTCTGTCCGATGCCGTCCAGGCTGATCCCCACGTAATCGAAGCCGACTGCCTCAATGCGGTCGATATTGTCGCCGGTGATCAGCGTGCCGTTGCTGGAAAGGCCAACGTAAAACCCCATCGCCTTCGCCCGCGCCGCAATGTCGAACAGATCCGGCCGGAGTAGCGGCTCTCCCCCGGAAAGAATCAGCACCGGCACCCCGAACCCTCGCAGATCGTCCATCACCGCGAACACTTCGGCGGTGCTCAGTTCGCCCGGGAAATCGATGTCCGCGGAGGTCGTGTAACAGTGTTTACAGGCCAGATTGCAGCGGCGGATCAGGTTCCAGATCACCACCGGCCCCGGCATCACCCTGCCGCGCCGGGGCAAAGGACGGGGATTCAGAAGTTCGTCGATATATTGGGTAATGCGGAACATGTTCGTTTCACCGCGTCGGCCTGAAGCGGTCTACTCAGCGATCCGCAAGCCTGTCTTCTTCAGGATGCGCGTGCTGAACAGAATGGTATGTCAACGATTGTGCGCTCCCAGGATCGCCGCGATGCGCTCGGTTTCACGCTCGACGTCGTCTCGGGTGCGGCCATGCACCATCGCGAATAGATTATACGGCCACTCCGGGCCCTGCCGAGGCCGCCGATAGCAGTGGCTCACCGATGCCAGCGCCCCCACCTGCGCACCCAGACGGTCCACAGCCTCGTCCGGCACATCCCAGACCGTCATGCCGTTGGCGCGGTAGCCCAAACGATAATGATTGGGCACGACCCCGATGCGGCGGATCACGCCTCGTTCGCACATCGCGCGCAGGCGCCGCATCACGTCCTCGGGTTCCAGGCCCAGCCTCTCCGCGAGCGCATGGTACGGACGGGGCGTCAGCGGCAGACCCGCCTGCGTGGCCCCGACAATCCTCCGATCGACCTCGTCGAAGGGCGGGTTCATCATGCGGGATCACACCTCCAGCCGCAATCCGACGAAATATTCGGCGAGCTTGGGCATATTGTAGACGTGCAGTCCGGTCGCGGCTTCGATCTCATCGATGACCTCGAGGCAGCGCTCCGGTTTGTCCGTGGCCACCACAAACCACATGTTCAGCGCATGATCGCGCGCGTAGTTGTGGGCCACCTCGGGAAAGGCGTTCACTGCTTCCGCAACCGCCTCGAAATCGGCCTCGGGCACCTTGAGCGCAGCCAGAGTCAGCGCGCCGCCCATGCGTTCGGCGTGATACAGCGGACCGAATCGGCTCAATACGCCTTGATCGAGCAATCCGCGTACTCCTTCGATCAGCTCCTCCTCGCCGATGCCCAGCCGTTCCGCCGCCGCGAGGAACGGGCGTTCGCAGATCGGAAAGCCGCCCTGCAACCCATTGACGATCGTTCGCTCCAAGTCGTTCATCATCACGATGCCGCCAGCGCACGTGCGGCATACCGGGCGCCGCGCTGCTTGAAGCAGCGCCGGCTGAACAGCACGTCGCGCGGCACATCGGTCAAGTCGCAGGACGCGGCCAGCAGCTCGATTTGCGCCAACACGTTCGCGCGGTCCTTGCCGTGGATCATGCAAAACAGGTTGTAAGGCCAGGCGTCGCCTTGGCGCGGTCGCCGATAACACAGCGTCACGAAATCGAATGCGCTCATGCGCCGCCCGACATCGCCGATCCGTCCGTCCGGCACATCCCAAACGACCATCGCGTTGGCGTCATAGCCGAGGCTGCGATGCCGCACGACAACACCGATCCGCTTGATGATGCCCGCGGCGACCCACTCGGACAGCAGCCCGATCACCTCCGTTTCACTCATGCCGATCCGTTGGCCCAGCTCTGCGTAAGGTCGGTGCACCAGCGGCAGCCCGGATTGGACCGACTGCAGCAGCAGCGCATGCCGCGGGTCGCACATCGTCGATTCTTCGGTGCACTCAGCCATCACGATTCATCCCATTGCAGCGGAAAGCCGAGATCGATGTGATATTCGTCCAGCAACGGCAGCGACATCAACGGCAAACCGGTCGTCGCTTCGATCTGGCGCAGGATGTCGTCGAGGCGGGACGTGTTGGCCGAGGTCAGTACGAACCAAAGGTTGAATCGATGCTCGCGCTCGTAATTGTGATTGACCTCCGGATAGGTGTTGATGAAAGCGGCCACTTCGTCCAACCGCTCGTCCGGCACAGCCATCGCCGCGAGCGTGCTGACGCCGACACGATTCGGCGCGAACACCGGACCTACGCGGCTCACCATGCGCCGGTCGACCATATTCTTCAAGGTCGTCAGCACCGCTTCTTCATCGACACCGAGATCGTCCGCGATGTCTTCGTAGGGACAAGGGGTCAGCGGAAAATCCCGCTGGTAATCGTTTAACAGACACTTCTGCAATGTACTGAATCGCACAGCCGGAACCTCCGATTACAGCCCGAGGCGATGCGCCCGCGCTGTGAAGAAGATGCCGCTGGGCTTGTCGGCGGAGAGCCGGGCGCGTTCTTCGAAGGTTTCGGTATCGTAGACGACGACCTTGTCATCGTCACGTACCGACACCCAGATTTCTTCGCCTTTGGGCGTAAATTCCATGTGCAGCACCGCTTTGCCCGGATTCAGTTTCTTCACCACCCGCAGTTCCCGCGTGTCGATCACGTGCAGCTGGCTGTTATCGGGTAAGGCGAAGTTGACCCAGATCTGCCGTTCGTCCGGGCGCGCGATTACGAACACCGGCTGTCCCTCCAGCGGGATCCGTTTGACGATCTGCCAGCTCCGGCGATCGACGACCCATAGCTCGTGATGTCCGATCGCCGGCAGAAACCAGTGGTCACCGACCAGCGCCCGGCCTTCCAAATGCGGCATCTTGAACACCGGCAGTTTTTCGTCCGTCTTCGCGAAATCTGGCAGGATGCGCTTGACGCCGGACTGTAGGTCCCACAAATCCAGAACCGCTAGGCCTTCCTCGCCAAACAGCCCGGCGATGTAGTAGCGGCCGTCGGGCGAAATCAGCGCGTCGTACGGTTGTTTTCCGGCCTTGAACTTCCGAATGCCCGGCGCCGTTCCGGCCTTCATCTCGGCGACCCAGATCTCTCCGGCATCGAACAGGCTGAACACGAAGCGCTGCCCCGGCGCGTCAACCAAGCCCACCACCTTCGAGAACTGGCCTTCTCCATACTCGGCCCGGATATCCGCCACCGGCTCCAAGGTTTCGGCGGAAAAAACCCTGACGCCTCCCGGCGTATAGTTGGAGGTCGCGATCATCCGGCCGTCCTGAGAGATTGCGCCACCGACACTGTTGTGCGCCTGCTCGAGCCGTTTCACGATGCTGGCATTCAACAGGTCGATTTTGGTCAGCGCCCCGTCGCGGCCGAACAGGTACGCATACCGCTCGTCGCGCGAATACACCACGGTGGCATGCGACAGGTCGCCCAGCTCCTTGACCTGACCGATTCGGGCTCGGTGCGTCGTATCGACGATCTGCAGGCTCCCTGCCGCACGTTCGACGATCACGCCGAGGTCGCCGGTGCCCCTCAATTCCGCGCTCTCGGCGGCGCCGGCCAAGCTCAGCAGAGCGAAAAAAATCAGCGAAAAGTCAAGACGGGACATTATTGACTCGTATCATTGCGCAGTTGTTGCAGCAGCCAGCTCGCTTCGGCAGCGGACAGAAAATCGCGCCACGGCGGCATCGCGGTGCCCGGTCTGCCGTTCAGTATCGTATCGACCAGCGCGGCGTCCGACTTGCCGCTGAGGTTCTCCGGCAGCAGCGCCGGCCCGAGGCCGCCTTTGAACCGCAGCCCGTGGCACGAACCGCAATCCTGCTTCAGCAAATTCGCCAACTCCGTCTGGCGCTCTTGTGGGATGTCGGCCGCGCCCGCGACCGCGGCCGACAGCAGCGCCGGCAGGAGAACCCCGATCTGCACCGGCTACTCGCAGCGCTTGAGACTGGACAAGTAAGCCGCGATGTCGCCGATCTGCTGGTCGGTCAGGCTGGCGGCCATATTGTTCATAACCGCCGCCTTGCGAGTCCCTGCACGGTACGCGGTCAACGCATTGCGCAGATACTCTTCCTTCTGGCCCGCGAGGTTCGGGAAGCCTCCCGCAGCGCTGATCCCGGTAATGCCGTGGCAAGCGGCACACACCGACTCTACGGTGGCCTTGCCGGCGTCAGGGTTGGCGGCGAAGCTGGATGCGGAAGCGAGTGCGACGGCGGCGGCCAGCAGCGAACGTTGGATAGTCATGACACATTGATCCTTCGGTTGATTGATGACGTCTGCCACGGCGGATTTCACCGGTCACCCGGCGCGAGTCCGCGCGTCATGAATTTCGCCCGGGCACGAGAAAAAATGCCGGCCGGGCTCTCCATCTCGATCGCGGCCACCCGTTCCAAGGTCTTGGAATCGAAGGCCACGACTTCATCGCCCGTATAGCCGGCGCTCACATAGAGCAAGTTCCCGCGCGCGTTGTATTCCGGAAAATAGGCGTGCCCACCGACATCCAGCGTCTTGGCCACCTCCAGCGTATTCTTGTCGATCAACTGCACATTCCTTGCCCGGCGGTCCTTGCTGATGATATCCACGGCGACATACGGCGCGTCAGGGTGCGCGGCCGGCGATTCGGTTCCGCCCAAGACCGGGATCTGCTTGACCACTTCCATCTTATCGAGATCCCACACGCTGACGACTTCTTTGTCGCAGTCGCCGAAGTTGGTGCCGAAACCCAGAGTCCGCCCATTGACCTTGACGACCGAGCCGCCACCAACGTGCGGTACG
>JALORT010000211.1 GCA_025458755.1 Methylotetracoccus sp. | reverse complement strand
CGCCAGTCCGCGGTGATTTCCGCCGGCACGCTGGGCGTCTTCAGCTACAGTCTGGCCCGCTACGGCGCGGGTGCCAACGCGGCCACGAACAGCTTTATGACGTTGACCCTGGCCCAGTTGCTGCACGCCGTCAGTTGCCGCTCGGAGACCACGTCAGTCGCGCACGCCGCGAAACGCCAAGGCAACCGCGTGTTGACAGTGGGTGTCGGCGCATCGCTGGTGCTGCAGATCGCGGCAGCATTCGTGCCCCCGCTGCGAAACTTGCTGCGTTTGAGCCCGATCGGTGCCGCCGACTGGTTGGCGATCGCCGCCGGCGCCGTGCTTCCGTTTGTGGTGAATGAATCAATCAAACATCTTCCGCTCCCGCATCCCGAGCAGGGCTTATGAAAAAGAATTTCCTCTTCACGTCCGAGTCGGTGACCGAGGGACATCCCGATCGGCTGTGCGACATCATCAGTGACGCTGTGGTCGACCGTTTCCTGCAGCAGGACCCGTTTTCGAGGGTCGTCACCGAATGCGCGTTGTCGAAGAACGTCGTCTTTCTGGCCGCCCGCTTTGCTTCCAAGGCGGTCGTCGACATCCCTGAAGCGGCCCGCCGAGCCATCGAGGAGATCGGTTATCCGGCATCGGAATTCAGCGCGTCCGAGTGCACCATCGTGACCAGCTTCACCGCCCAGCCCATGGAAAACCGCTCGGAGGCCGACGAGGCGGACATGAGCGAAAAGGACCTGGACCAAATCATCGTCAGGAATCAGGTAACCCAGTTCGGCTTCGCCTGCGCCCAGACGCCGGAACTGCTTCCGTTCCCGATCGTGATCGCTCGGCGTCTGGCGCATGCGCTGACGGCGGCCCGGCCGCAGATCCTTTATCTGTCACCGGACTGCACGACGCAGGTGGGCGTTGAATATGAGAACGGCAAACCGACTCGGTTGCAAAGCATCACCTTGATCGCAGGCACCCACGGCGTCCCGAAACTCGGGCCGGCGGAACTTCGCAAGGACCTGGAACAGTGGGTCATCGGTCCTGCTTTTGCGGGTGAGACTATCAGGCCGGATGAGGGCACCGAGGTCTTCGTCAATCCGCGCGGGATGCTGCACAAGAGCGGACCGGCCGCCCATTCCGGAATGACCGGACGCAAGACGGCCAGTGACACCTACGGCGGGTTTGCACGGCATTCCGGCTCGGCACTGAGCGGCAAGGACCCGTCACGCATCGACCGCGTAGGGGCCTACGCGGCGCGGTACGCGGCGAAAAACGTCGTGGCGGCGGGATTGGCGGAAGAATGCGAAATCCAGCTCAGCTACACCATTGGCCAGTCCCGCCCGGTCAGTGTGCAGGTCACGACCTTTGGTACCGGAACGATTGCCGAGCAGAGCATCAAGAAGCGTCTCGAGCGCCATTTCGATTTCCGTCTGGGCGCGATCATCCGCGACTTCGACCTGCGGCGTCTGCCGGTGCAACACAAAGGCGGCTTTTACCGGAAGCTGCCGGCGCATGGACATTTCGGTCTCTCGTTCACCGAGCTGCCCTGGGAGAGGACCGACAAGGCGGACTTGCTGCGCTGATCGGCGAGGGCCTTCTCGCGTCACCAGCAACGGTTTTCGGCATCCCCGTCACCGCGCGATGCTTACCTAAAACGCCGTTTCCGATTACCATCGGTATCCGGCGGCGATCGGCCGAAGCGGCGTATTGACGCCATGTCGCTGCCCATTCACTTTAATAAATAGTAATGAGGAGGTGCAGACCATGACCTTGCCTGAAAATGTCGGAAGGATGGACAAGTATGTGCGTATCGGAGTCGGTATCCTGCTGATCGTCCTGGCCGTGACCGGCACGATCGGTGTCTGGGGCTACCTCGGTATTCTGCCGCTGGCGACCGGGTTCCTGAACACCTGTCCCGCCTATACGTTGTTCGGGATCAGTACCCGCGAAACAGAGAAGAAGGCCTGATCCGCGGAGGCTCGGGCGGCGCCCGCAGCGCCGAAAGCCGCGAAAAGATGGCCGGATCGCTTCTCTCTGCACAGCAGGAGACCGGTGACCACTTCCGCCGCTTTCGTGATCCTGGGCGCTGCCCGGCGCCAGTGGCGAGCTTCGGCAGCGGTGGCCGGAAACGCCATGGAGGTCGGGCCGCCGCAACAATGCATCGTCGTCCAATCGAGTTCTTTCGTTGATCGATGTCCAGTCAGCCGCGTCATCCCGCCGATGCATTCCGCCACTGTCCAAGGTGCGCGTCCAGTGAACTCGATATCGCTCCGCAGGGGCGCGACTGCCGCTGCCGAGCATGCGGCTTTCAGTTCTTTTTCAACTGCGCGGCTGCGACCGCGGCTTTCATCTTTCATCACGGTCAACTGATTCTGACCGTCCGAGCCAAAGATCCGGCGAAGGGTGCGCTGGATCTGCCCGGCGGCTTCCTCGATTTCGGCGAGACCGTGGAAGAAGGGCTGCGGCGTGAGATCTTCGAGGAACTGGGCATCGAAACCACCGACTACCGCTATCTGACGTCGGCGCCTAACGACTACCTCTACGCCGGCGTCTTGTACAAGACGGCGGATGTCTATTTCGTCTGCCGGGCACCGCAGATCAGCGGCATCCGGGCGAGGGACGACGTCGCCGATTTCAAGCTGATGGCGCCCGGCGATGTCGATCCGGCACGGTTGGCTTTCGAGTCGAGCCGCAGAGCGTTCCGTGTCTTGCTCGAATCCCTCGGCCCTTTTGTTATGCCCTTCGTCGAAAAGAATTGACTCTTCCGCAGGGCCGCTGGCGTGTCGCGGATGGATAACACCCGCTCCATGCCGTGCCTCGCGGCGGCCTTGACCTTTCCTGTGGTGTGCGCCGACAGTCACCGTGATAGACGCGGCGTGCCCGCTTTGAGCTGGTTCCGGACATTGGCAGGCGCGGGGTGCCGGGCCCGTCCCTACGTAGCGCTACGTATTGATTCGATGGCCGAGACGGGTGTAGAAGGCGGGTAGCTGTACCGACTCCTGCAAGGCCGCGCCTTCCCCGCAAGGGTTGAGGTGCACCGCCTCAGTCGACGTCCCTCGTGCCGAGGGTCGTTTCTGTCCGCGTCGAGTCGGAAAGCCGTTCGGGATCGGCGGCTATTTCACGATTGAGGTCATCGTGACCGACAGCGTGGACACGCCCTCCCGCCCCGCCTTTTTTGATGAGGAATGTGCCATGTCATTGCAATCCTTGATCGCTACTGGAACCAAACTGTGGCTCGACTCGATCGATCCGGAGTTGGTGGAAACGAACCGGGCGCTGGGAGCCACTGGTGCGACTTCCAATCCCATCATCATCGCCGATATCATCAAGACCGGCCGTTTCGATGAGCACATACGGAGTTTGATCGACGAGGGTATGGATGATTCGGCCATCGCCTGGGAAATGACCGACTACCTGGTGCGCCGCGCGCAGGAAGTCTTCCTGCCGGTCTGGGAACAGACGGAACGCAATGACGGCTACGTCAGCTTCGAGCTGGACCCGTTGCTGGAAGATCCGGACTTTGCCCCTCCCCATGACCAGCGGGTCAGGGAATATATCGAGCTGGGCAAACACTGGGGGCGCGGGCACGTCAACCGCCTGATCAAGGTTCCGGCTACGCCGGCCGGCCTGGATGCGCTGGAAGAGCTAGCCGCCGCCGGGATCAATCTCAACGTCACGCTGATTTTCTCCGAACGCCAGTATCGGATCGCCTGCGACAGCGTCTGGCGTGGAGCGCAGCGGCGGCCGCGTCTCGACCATTTCAAGAGCGTCTACAGCATCTTCGTGTCGCGGGTGGACGTTTACACGGAAAAGCACGTTCCGCAGCTCAGTGCGGAGGCCCAAGGCCAAGTCGGCATCGTCAACGTAAAGCGTCTATGGCAGCTGAATCAGGCGTTCTGGAGCGACAAGCGTCTGCCGCTGGGGCAGGAGATCGTGTTCGCCAGCACCGGGACCAAGAAGCCGAGTGACCCCCCGGACAAGTATGTCGAGGCCCTTGCCGGCAGTGACATACAGACCAATCCGCCGGCGACCAACGACGCCGTCGAGAAGCTCGGCAAACGGTACACCCGGCAGGTCGACCGGATGCCCCCCAAGGCCGTGCTGGAGGATATCGATGCCAACGTCGACGTCGCCCACATGGAACAGGTGCTGATGGACGAAGGTACCGCCAAGTTCGCCGATCCGCACAAGGCGCTGCTGAGGCTCATCAGGGAAAAGCATCACTCGTTGGCCGAAGCGGTATGATGCGGCCGCTTGCGGCCGGGGTGCCCCCGGCGGCGTCGCCGCCGATGTCGAGCCGACAGTCTTCCGTGGACTTCCCTTCGGTCTTCTGTCCGGATGCTTTGGCCGCAGCATTACTGCGCTACGCTCCGATCGGCATTGCGATCAAGTCGCCGGAAGGCCGTTACGTGTGGGCCAACGACGCAGCGGCGCGACTGATCGGTAGTCCGGCCGAACGGATACGAGGCATGACCGATGCGGCCCTTTTCCCGGCGATGCCGGTGGAGCGGCTGCGGCAGGGAGACAGCCAGGTTTTGGAACGTGGCTCTGCGCTGTGGGACGAGCTCGAACTTCGCGTCGGGGGGAGTTCCCTCCATTGCCGGATGTTGAAGTTTCGCTTGGAGGCGGTGAACGGCGGAAGCCCGCTGCTCGGTGTCTTCATGATCGAACATTCGGCCGAAGCCCGCGAATATAAGGAGCTGCGGGAGATGCTGGAGCGTCTCGAGCGCAGCAATCGCGAGCTGCGCGCGGCCCTGGACGAGATGAATCGTCTCGCCAGTACCGACAAGCTCACCGGCGCGTGGAACCGACGCCGACTGGAGGATGCCGTCGGCGACGAAATGCATCGGCTGGAACGCTATGGCCATCCCGTGTCGCTGATGCTGCTC
>JALORT010000210.1 GCA_025458755.1 Methylotetracoccus sp. | reverse complement strand
GGGAAGGTGAAGCCATAGCCGTTGACTGCGGACAGCGTCAAGCCATCATTCGGCGCACTGGCCGGCTGGTTGGCGCTCCGGGTGAAGTTGCTGAAGGGAATCGAGACTTTCTTCCAGCCCGTGAAGTCATCCACGAAGCTGGCCTCGAAGCGCTCCGCCGCATCCGCGGCCTGATAGACCCGCACGTAGTCCACCAATGTGTTCTGCGGGAGGGTCAACTGGTCGGATCTGTGAAATGCAATGTGACTCTCTTGGCGGCGTGCAATCGAAAGTGGCAGCAGCCGACAAGGCTGACGAAGCGCGGGGAGGTGCCAAGGGGGGGTGGGAGTGAACCAATGGGCCGGGGTGAGCCCGCGTATTTCACATAAATCGTTGCAGAGATAGTTGACTGCCACGCGGCAGCGAGTCAAATGGCCAATAGGCCGACAGAAAATCCCTTCTTCGACATAACATCAACCTATTGGGTTGTACCACTAACTGACATTGCTATCAGCCAATCGGGTCCGCTGTACCTGGCACCCGTTTCTTGTCGTTCCGCTGGGCTTCTTCCATGCTGCGCTCCATAACCGCCCGTTGCCGCTCGATGTCGAAAACCTGGATACCAGTTTCCAGGCTGATCTTCTTCTCGTCGATCAGCCGGCAGATCCCAAGCCGGGTGGCATAGGCCCGAATGACCAGATGGTCGTTCGGGAACCGCCGCAGCAGATCATCGAATTTGCTCCATGCCGCTGCGTCGTGGCACTGGTTCTCGTAGAAGTCATCATCTCCGGCGGCCTGTGCCGCCGCGGTGACCCATCCGGCCAGCAGAATCACCCATGGTTTCATTGCTTCTCCCCTGCCCCTGCAGTGTTGCGGAGGCCAAGATCATCGTCTGATGTTTGCGGGACACAACCGCATGACGGCATGACGATGTGGTCACAGAACGCCATGAAACCATGGATCAACGGTAGACCTCCCGGCGGTTGCCGATCCGGACCACGAGGACGCGCAATGCATCGTCCTGGATGTCGCAGATGATTCGGAAGTCGCCCACGCGGTAACGCCAGTATGTGCCCAGCGGGCCGGTCAATGCCTTGCCCGGACTGCGGGGATCGTCGAGCGGCGCGAGCCGTTCGCGGAGAAATACGGTGATGCCATTGGCCGTGGCCTTGTCGAGCTCGCCGAGCTGCTTCTTGGCCGAGTCGGTCAGCTCAATCCGCCAGGCCAAGTCCGCGCTCGACTTCGTCCAGAGTTGAGACGGCTTCCTCGCCCTTGCGGACCCGTTCTATGGTGCCGGCGGCGAGATAGTAATCCTCCAGGTCTTCCAGTCCCTTCTCGATCAGTTCGCGCAGGTAATACGCCTTGGTCCGCCCGGTACGGGCGGCGAGGGTATCGAGACGATGCTCGATGTCTGCGGCCAAGCGAATCGAGGTAGCCATGTCAGATCCTCTTTTTGAATACGTGTATGTATTGTATCGCACGATGGACTACGGCGCTTTCCTCTTGACCGCCGGTCTTGACTCCGGGGCTTTGCGGGGTCCGGGTCTTGATATACCGGCCCATGTGGTTGGTCTTCATCCAGTAACATAGAAGGATGCGCTGAGGCATGAAGCGCATCAATCGCGAGCGATGCGCCTCCTACGTCGGCTCATCCTATGCGTAGATGGGGTCAGACCCGATTCCTCTCTCGAAAATGGGTTTGCGGCCCACACCCTTCCTACAGCCTCAGACATCGCCGGCCCATCGGTGCATACACTCCAATCCCGTTGGCCGACCCGGGCGACCAGGGACGGTCTGTTACTGCACGACCAAGCTTACTCGGTCCAACACGAAAGAGGTCTGGTAGCTCGAGTCCTCGACGCTTCTGACATAGATCTGAATGCTCTGACCCTTGAACATGCTGACGTCGAAGCTCTTGACCGCGTAGCCGGTGTTCTTGTCCAGGTTGCTGTAGCTGGCCAGCGTTTTCAGCACGTAAGCGCCCCCGCTGTCGCGGATCTGAACGGCCGCGGTGTCGTAGCGCAGCCAGGAACTCCTCTCCGCACTGTCGATGTGCAGGGCATAACTCAAGGTCGCCGAGCTGGCCGAAGCGGGGATGGTCACCGCTTGGTCAAGCTCGGAGGTGCCGGCCGTGCCTTGACCGGACAGCCAGGCGCACCGGCTGCCCTCATAGGGCTGTTGCGTCGGGAACGCGCCGATCCGGCTGTTGCTGCCGGACCAGTTGGCGCTGCCCGCCTCGAAGCCGCCATTCACGATCCGCTCGTTACCGCCTCCGCCGTGGCTGATGCTAAAGGTGACCGGGTTGGAGGTGCCGACGTTCCCGGCGGCGTCGTAGGCCTTGCCCACCAAGGTATGGTTCCCATCGGCCAGCGCTGTGGAATCGAAAGTCATCGTGTAGGGCGTGGTGTTGACCGTGCCTTTGAGGTCGCCGTCGACGAAAAATTCCACTTTTGTCACACTCACATTGTCCGAGGCACTGGCTGAGAAGGTCACGAGGCCGCTGCTGCCGCTCGCGCTGACCGAGACGGTCGGGGGCTGGTTGTCGGGATTATCGACGGAGAACATGACCGGCGCGGATTCGCCGACGTTCCCGGCGGCATCGTAGGCCTTCCCGGTCAGGGTGTGATTGCCGTTGGCGAGCGCCTTGGAATCGAAGTTTATGGTGTAAGGCACACTGTCGACCGTGCCCCTCAGTACGCCGTCCACGAAAAATTCAACCTTGGTGACGCCTTCATTGTCCGTTGCCGTCGCTGAGAAGGTGATCACACCGCTGGTGCCGGATGGCGCGACGCTGATCGTCGGCGGTTTGTCGTCGATGGGCCCGCCCTCGGTGACATTGAGGTTCACCTTGTCCAGAATGAAGCTCGTCGGGACCGCGGAATCCTCGGTGACCAGAAAATAGAGCTGGAAGGTTTGGCCTTTGTACCCAGCCAGATCGAATTCGTGGACTTGGTAACCTGCCGCCGCGTTGAGGTCGCTGTAGGTTGCGAGGGTCTTGAGAACGGTTCCTGAGCTGCTGCGGATCTGCACGGCGAAGGTGTCATGGACGACGCCCAGCGGAGGTTCCTTGGTTTCGATGTGCAAGGCATAGCTCAACTTGACGGAAGACGCGTTAGCCGGGATGGCCACCGATTGGTAGAGGCCGGCACTCAGTTGCGATCCCTTGCCGCCGAACTTGGCCATCTTGGCACCGTCGTAGGCGGTTTGGCCCAGGATCGCGCCGATCTGGATGCCCGGTGTATTCGACCACCCTGTGCCATAACCCTTCTCGAAGCTGCCGTTTCGGATCAATTGCCCGTTGTTCAGAGTGAAAGTCAGCGCGGCATCGGTAAACTGCCCGGAGGTGTCGGTCGCTCGGGCGGCCAGCGTGTGGCTGCCGTCGTCGTCCATCAGGGAATCGTAGGTTATCGCGTAGGGCGCCGTCGTGGTCGTTCCGACCAGCAAGCCGTCGAGGAAAAACTCTACTTTGGCGACGCCCTTGTCGTCTGTCGCGGTGGCGCTGAAGGTCAGCGTTCCCTTGGAACCACTCTCACTCACGGTGACCGTGGGCGGCGTGTCCGGCCCGGACCAGGGCGGGCCAACATTGATGCCGGCGAACGCGTTCCACACGGCCATTTCTTCGGGCCCCGAAACGGGAAATAAATCCCTAACCGCCTGGATATTCGCGATCCGGGCCCCTGCGTAATCGGTCGAGGACGTCATATAGGTGGTCAGCGCCCGAAACCAGATCTTGGCCGCCTTGTCGTTGCCGATTCCGGTCATGCCTTGTGGCAGGTAGGGCGTGGAGGTGTCTCCCGTCTCCGTCGCGCCTTGGCTCAAGAAATAAAAGCACCGATTCATCGGGCCGGAGCTGTAATGAACGTCCAGGTTCTGCAGCGTCGGGCTCCAGGCATCGGCGCTCTTGCCGTCTTTGCTGGGCTTGTACAGGAAGCGCATCTTCAGCGGATACGCGGGGGTCGTGACCTGCTCACCCTGAGTCCAGGTGCCCCCGGTGTCGGGAATGCTGTTTCCCTGGCCGTTGGCGCCCCGCGCATAGAACTCCGCCATGGCGCCCATGATGTCGGAATTGGCTTCGTTCAGACCGCCGGATTCCTTGTTGTAGATGAGCCCCGCCGTGGTCGAGCAAACACCGTGGGCGAATTCGTGGGCTGCGATGTCCAAAGCGGTGAGCGTCTGCAGCTTGGTCCCGTCGCCGTAGGTAATGCACATGCATTGGTCGGAATAGAAGGCATTGTCATAGGCGCTGTCATAATGGACGCGGGCGTAAGTGGAGGACCCCAGTCCGTCGATGCCGTTGCGTCCGAACACGTTCTTGAACATGTCCCAGGTAGCCTGCAGGCCGAAAGCCGCATCCACCGCCGCGGTCTGCCCGTTGGCCGAGGTGGTGGGTTCAGGATCTTCCTTGAAGTTCGTACCGTCACCCCAAGTGTTGTCCGGGTCTACGTAGAGGGCGCCCTGGCCGGCCGTATCGTGGTCGAGGTTGTAAACCGCGTTGCCGCCGCTGACGGCCCGCGTCAGATCCCGCAGTTCGTAAGCGCCCGCCACACCGTTGGTGTAGAGATTCACGGTGCCGCTGTATTGGCTGTTGCCGGTGCCGATAGCGTTCGAGGTATGGAGGCTGTCCCACTTTTCGATGATTGCCCCGGTATGCGCATTCACCAGATAGTCCGTGTGCCGAGTCTCGCCCGGGTTTTCCAGTTCGGTATGGACGTAGTAAGCGAGTACGTAGCGCTTGACCCGGGTCACCAGATCCATCGCGTTGAGTTCGGCACCCGCATTGTGGGTCGGCGCCGCAACACTCTCCCGCGTGGTTTCGGGATAAATGACCAGCTCGATCACGGGGTCACGGGCGTAGGGACCCTTGGGCGCGAGATCCGCCGTAACCGCTTTCATGA
>JALORT010000209.1 GCA_025458755.1 Methylotetracoccus sp. | reverse complement strand
AGAGAGACGATCCTATTCAACTGCGAGCCCTTGCCGCCGATCACTATCGATTCCAGGCAACCCGAACCTGCCGGCGCGCTGCGCACCTTTCTGACCGATCTGCCCGGCAGGGTGCTGTTCGTCGCAGAAACCGCCGGGCATCGCGAAGCGCTGCGGGACACTCTGGCCAAACACGGCATTCAGACCAAGGGGATCGAACGCTGGGCTGACTTCCTTCAGCAAACGCAGCAGACCTGCCTGCTGATCGCCCCGCTCGACCATGGCCTCTGGTGTCTCGACCCTTCCTTCGCTGTCATCACCGAAACCCAGCTCTACGGCGAGAAAGCGCAACAGCGCCGCCGCCGACGCCGCAGCAGTGAACGCACCTTTGACCAACTGCTGCGTGACCTCGAGGATCTCGAGATCGGTGGACCGGTCGTGCATCAGGATTACGGCGTCGGGCGTTATCTGGGCCTGCAGCGGCTTGCCGTCGGCGGCATCGACGCCGAGTTCCTGACCCTAGAGTACGCCAACCACGAGAAGGTCTACGTGCCGGTTGCCTCGCTGCACCTGATCGGTCGTTACAGCGGCGCCAGCCCGGAAACGGCGCCGCTGCACAAGCTGGGAGGCGATCAGTGGCAGAAGGCGAAGCGGCGCGCGATGGAACGCGTCAAGGATGTCGCCGCGGAGCTACTCGAGATTTACGCGAAGCGAGCGGCGAAGCAGGGGCACGCCTATAAACCACCGGAACAGGAATACGCCGCCTTCGCCGCCGGCTTTCCTTTCGAGGAAACCCCTGATCAGGAGCAGGCGATTCATGACGTCATCCGCGATATGTCCTCCACCCAGCCGATGGATCGCGTGATCTGCGGCGATGTCGGCTTCGGCAAGACCGAGGTGGCCATGCGGGCGGCCTTCATCGCGGCCCAGAATGGTAAACAAGTCGCGGTGCTGGTGCCAACCACGCTGTTGGCGCAACAGCATTTTCAGAACTTTCGCGACCGATTTGCCGACACGCCGATCCGGGTCGAGGTCTTATCGCGCTTCGTTGGCAAGAGAGAGCAGCAGCAACTACTTGACGCCGCTCGAGACGGCAAGATCGATATTCTGATCGGGACGCACAAGATTCTGCAAAAGGATCTGGCGTTCAAGCAACTCGGCCTGGTGGTCATCGACGAGGAACACCGCTTCGGTGTGAGTCACAAGGAACATTTCAAGAAGCTGCGAACCGAGTTGGATTTCCTGACGCTGACGGCCACACCGATACCTCGCACGCTGAACATGGCGTTGTCAGGACTGCGCGATATCTCGATCATTGCCACCCCGCCGCCGAACCGGCATCCGATCAAAACCTTCGTCAGCGAGTGGGAGGATGGGCTGGTGCAGGAGGCTCTGCTCCGAGAGATCAAACGCGGCGGGCAGATTTACTTTCTGCACAACAAAATCGAGACGATGCAGAAGGCTGCGGAGAAGCTCGAAAGGCTGGTGCCGCAGATGCGTCTGCGCATCGCACACGGCCAGATGCCGGAACGGGAACTCGAACGAATCATGCTTGACTTCTATCATCAGCGGTTCAATCTGCTGCTGTGCACCACCATCATTGAAAGCGGGATCGACGTGCCTTCCGCCAACACCATCGTGATCGACCGGGCGGACCTGCTGGGACTGGCACAGCTGCATCAGCTACGCGGGCGGGTCGGCCGCTCCCATCACCGCGCCTATGCGTATTTGATCACGCCGCCGCCGAAAACGATGACGGCGGATGCGGTGAAACGCCTGGAGGCGATCGAGGCTTCGGGCGAACTCGGAGCCGGCTTCATGCTCTCCACTCACGACTTGGAAATTCGCGGTGCGGGGGAGCTGTTGGGTGATGAACAGAGCGGCCAGATCCAGGAAATCGGTTTCAGTCTCTACACGGAGTTGCTGGAACGGGCCGTCAACGCGCTCAAATCGGGACGCCAACCGGAACTCGATCTACCGGCCGATACCGGACCCGAGATCGAACTGCAGAGCCCGGCGCTGATACCCGACGACTACCTGCCCGATGTCCACAGCCGCCTAGTCCTCTACAAGCGGATTGCCGGTGCCGCTAGCACCGAAGACCTGCACCAGCTGCAGGTCGAAATGGTCGACCGTTTCGGCCTGCTACCAGCAGCGGCCAAGAACTTGATGGCCCTGGCCGGGCTGAAGTTGAAGGCGGCATCGATGGGTATTCAGAAAGTGGAGGTCGCGGCCACGGGCGGGCGTATTCTGTTCGGGCCGAATCCCCGGATCGATCCGCTCAAGGTGATCGAACTCATCCAGCGGCAGCCAGCTTCTTACCGACTCGATGGACCGGACAAACTGCGCTTCATGCGCCGATTCGAATCGGCCAATGACAAGGTCGTTTTTGTCGAGCAGCTGTTCGACAAACTCGCCTCGTGAACCGCCGGCCCGGCCAGCCGCAATAAGGTAACGTCCCCGTCGGACATACTGTCTCCGCGACGCATGACTCTGAACGGGTTGGAGACTATGCTATCGTTCCGGACCGGCCGATTGGCGCCGGGATCCGGTCGCATTCGTTCTCCCATCCGAACAAATCGAGGGTACGACCATGACCGACATCCAGAAAATGCTCGGTGACGAAGCAGAAACCCTGCTGTCCCACGTCTGCCAAGGAATTCCTAAGGAACGCCTGCATGTTCCGGGTCCTGATTTCATCGACCGCGTGGTTGCGGCCTCCGACCGGAAACCGGGCGTGCTGCGAAATCTTGCCGCGCTGTACGGTCACGGACGCTTAGCCGGCACCGGCTACCTGTCGATTCTGCCGGTGGATCAGGGCGTTGAGCATTCGGGCGGCGCTTCGTTCGCTCCGAACCCGGATTATTTCGATCCGGGTCGGATCGTCGAGTTGGCCATCGAGGGCGGATGCAATGCGGTCGCATCGACCTTGGGCGTACTCGGCAGCGTGTCCCGCAAGTACGCGCACAAGATTCCTTTCATCTTAAAAATCAATCACAACGAGTTCCTTTCCTACCCCAACAGCTACGACCAGACCCTGTTCGCCAGCGTCGAACAGGCATTCGAACTGGGTGCCGCGGCAGTGGGGGCAACCGTGTATTTCGGCTCGCTGGAATCGCGCCGACAGGCCTGGGAAATCTCGCAGGCATTTCAGCGGGCGCACGCCCTGGGCATGGTGACGATTCTTTGGGCCTACTTGCGTAACAGCGCGTTCAAACATGAGGGAATCGACTATCACGTCTCCGCGGATCTCACGGGGCAGGCTAACCATTTGGGCGTGACGATCGAAGCGGATATCGTGAAGCAGAAAATGGCCACCAACAATGGCGGCTTCAATGCGATCAAGTTCTCCAAGACTCACCCCAAGGTGTACAGCGAGCTGACCACCGACCACCCCATCGACCTGGTGCGCTATCAGGTGGCAAACTGCTACATGGGCCGCACCGGAATGATCAACTCGGGCGGCGAATCGAAAGGTGCCGGCGACCTCGCCGCGGCGGTACGCACCGCGGTCATCAACAAGCGCGCCGGCGGCATGGGCTTGATTTCCGGTCGCAAGGCGTTTCAAAAACCGATGAAGGACGGCATCGAACTGCTTAATGCAATCCAGGATGTCTATTTGTCCCCCGAGGTCGCGGTCGCCTGACCTGTGCCTCACGCATGCGCCGCCGTGCCAATCGAGAAGCCCCGTAAATCGAACGACGGGTGACGCATGAGCTGGCCTACTTCACGCCTCCCGATCTAATCTCGAGAAAGCCGGTTTGGCTCGGCGGCGAAAGAGCAGAATCCCTGTATGGTTTACGGGATTCCCAACAGCTTGTGAACCTGCAGGCTAAGCCGCCACTGAGGATGTTCAAGGCAATACCGCAGCGCGCGCTCCGTGTTGAGCTCGCGCTGCGGTCCATCCATGGGCTGCAGAAAGAAGTACCGAAAATCCAGGTGCGCGAAGCGTTCCGGCGGCGCGTCCGCCTGGGGATAGACCAGTTTCAGCTCGCTGCCTCGTGTCAGCACGATGTCGGCAGTGCCTTTGGGGCTCACGCACATCCAGTCGATACCCTCCGGCGCCGGCAGGGTTCCGTTGGTTTCCACGGCGACTTCTAAACCATACGCATGCAGCGCCTCGATCAGCGCGGCATCGAGTTGCAGCAGCGGCTCTCCCCCGGTGCAGACGACGTAAGCTTTGGCCCTTCCGCCCCTCACAGGCCAGAGCGCCGCGATCGCATCGCCCAACTCAGCGGCAGTAGCGAACCTCCCGCCGCCGACGCCGTCCACGCCGAGGAAATCGGTGTCGCAGAAACCGCAGGTAGCGGCTGCTCGGTCTCTTTCCAAACCGGACCAGAGATTACACCCCGCGAATCGGCAGAACACCGCAGGCCTTCCGGCCTGCGCACCCTCCCCTTGCAGGGTGTAGAAAATCTCCTTGACCGCGTAGCTCATCGACCGCTCACGGCAGTGCAGGTCCCAACTCACCCCAACTCAGCAACACACCGCATCCAGGGGTCTCATACAGATCGATCCGATCGAGCGACGCCAGCCGGCTCGACATGCGCTCCCGAATCCACAACGCCAAGCTTTTCGGATCGGCATCGGTCAGGTCCGGCACGAGGTTCAGCGCATGATGGTCGAGTTCCCGGTACAGGGGCGTAAAACACTCCTTGACATCCCCATAGTCAACCGTCCACCCCATCACATCGTCCAGCGGTGCCGTCAGATGCAGGCGGACCACATAGCTGTGGCCATGCAACCGGCGCCGTCGATCACCTTCCGGCGCCCGCTCCAGTCGCAGCGCGCTTTCGAAGCGGTTCTCCTTCCAGATACGGTAGTGCCGCCCGTCAAAGTGGCAGCCGGCGGTGTGCGTCTCATACACGGTCACCCACGAAAGTTCCGGCACTTGCGG
>JALORT010000208.1 GCA_025458755.1 Methylotetracoccus sp. | reverse complement strand
CACACCCTCCTATACCGAAATTTTCGGCAAGTGGTTGTGCGATATGGCAGAAAGGGATCATCGGCTGTTGGGAATCACGCCGGCCATGCGCGAGGGGTCCGGTCTGGTGGAGTTTTCCGAACGTTTCCCTGAGCGGTACTTCGATGTCGGTATCGCCGAGCAGCACGCCGTCACTTTGGCAGCAGGGCAGGCTTGCGAAGGATTCAAGCCGGTGGTTGCGATCTATTCCACCTTCCTGCAGCGCGGCTACGACCAGCTGATTCATGATGTCGCGCTGCAGAATCTCCCTGTTCTGTTTGCCGTCGACCGCGGCGGGCTGGTGGGACCGGATGGCCCGACGCACGCCGGAAGTTTCGATCTGAGCTTCCTGCGCTGCATCCCGAACATGACCATCATGGCGCCCGCCGACGAAAATGAATGCAGGCAGATGCTCTACACCGGATTTTGCCACGGTGGCCCTGCGGCCGTGCGTTATCCGCGCGGCAGAGGACCCGGTGTGGCGATCGTCGAGGAGATGACCGCTATGCCGATCGGCAAGGCCGAAATTAAACGCAATGGAAAATCGGTCGCACTGCTTGCCTTTGGCACGATGGTGACACCTTCACTGATCGTCGCTGAGACGCTGGACGCGACCGTGGTGAACATGCGCTTCGTGAAGCCGCTCGACGAGGACGTCGTTCTCGATATGGCGCGAACCCACGATGTCCTGGTCACAGTCGAGGAGAACGCGGTGGCGGGCGGCGCGGGCAGTGGGATCAACGAAGCGCTGAATCGGCATCAATGCCTGATTCCGGTGCTGAACCTCGGCTTGGCGGACGAGTATCTGGAGCATGCCAGCCGCGAGGAGCTGCTGGCGCACAGTGGACTGGATGCCGAAGGCATCGGACGGTCCGTTCGGGAATTTCTGGCCAATCTGGCCCGCATGCGGGCGGCGCCTGCTCGAGCGGGTGCCAAAGGCAAACATTGATGGAGCGGTTGAAGGCCAGGATTCGGGATATTCCGGATTTTCCGAAACCGGGTATCCTGTTCAAGGACATCACCCCGCTGGTCCGCGATCCGGCCGCGTTGCGGCTCGCCGTCCAACAGTTGCTGCACCCGTTTCTTGGCGAGAACATCACGGCGGTGGCCGGCATGGAAGCGCGCGGCTTCATTTTCGGATCGCTGGTGGCTTGGGAACTGGGGGTTGGATTCGTTCCGCTGCGGAAACCGGGAAAGCTTCCCTCCGACGTCCACACCGTCTCCTATGATCTCGAATACGGCGCCGCCGCGCTGGAAATCCACCGCGATGCCTTAGGACCCGGCGACCGCGTACTGCTGATCGACGACCTGCTGGCCACCGGCGGCACGGCGAAGGCAAGCTGCGCACTGATCGAACGGCTCGGCGCGGAAGTGGTTGCTTGCTGTTTCGTGGTGGAACTCGACGATCTGGGCGGACGGAACCAGCTGCCGCATTACGCCGTTCATTCCCTGCTGCATTACTGAGACGCCAAGCGCGTTAGGCGGTGCCGGTCGGCAGGTCTGCCAGCAGCCGTCCGAAGGCTTCGACTCGCTCCCAATCCGTGAACTCCACGACCGCCGATGGGTCGGTCGGCCCTCCAGTGACCCGCATGATCAATCGAATGATCAAACGATCCCACGCGCTGTAACTCGGGTAATCGAGCTTCCCGGCAAACACAGCGAGGTGCTTCGGTTTCCAAGGAATTTGCTTCAGGAAACGCTTTAAGTAAGGGTTGGTGGCCGGCTGGTTTTTCTCTGCTTTGCGGGCCACGAGGTTGACTGAAAAGAACGCACTGGGCTTCTGTTCCAGCACGTGGACGTGCCGTCTGATGAAGGCGGCGATCTTCCGGCTGTGTTTGCCGTAGCGAATGCTGGCGCCAATCACGATCTTGTCGTAGGCCGCCGGATCGAGTCCGGCGGCTTCCTCGATATCCAACAGCGTCACCCGGTCGCCTCGGCTTTCCAACTGTTGCTGCAACCGTGAACAGATTTCACGGGTGTGCCCATCCGTGGTCGAATAGAGGATCAGGGTGTTGGCCATGGTGGTTCTCGTCGGGGTAATTTAGCGGAGGTTGGATGTTAATCGTGCGTCAGGGTTGGCAGCGGCGCTCGTCGTGCAGGGGGGCACCACGGTACAGCCCGGTTCAGATGATCTTGGAAAAGGCCTGCTTCACCTGATGGGTCGCAACATAGCGATCGAAAACCATCGCGATCGCCCGCAGCAGCAACCGCCCGCGCCCACTGACCGACAGCCCAGCCTCGTTGAGCTGCAGTAAACCATCCTGCTGGAGGGTTTCCAGTCGTTCGAGTTCGGAGGCGAAATAGGTGCGGACGTCGATCCCGAACCGGTCCGCAAGGCTCGCGAAGTTCAGCCGGCCGAGACACATGATCTCCTGAATTACGGTATTCCGGAGCCGATCATCCGCATCCATGACCAGTCCGCGCACGATCGGCAGATGCCCCTGCTCGACGGACCGGGTGTAGGCCTCGATCTCCTTCGCATTCTGGCCGTAGCAAGCACCGACATGGCCGATGGCCGTGACGCCGAGTCCGATCAGATCACACTGCCCGTGCGTGGAGTAGCCCTGGAAGTTACGTTGCAGATCCCCGCGGATCTGGGACTTCACCAGTTCATCATCCGCGAGCGCGAAATGATCCATGCCGATATAGACGTAGCCGGCCGCCGTCAGCGTTTCGATCGTGCGGCGCAGGATATCGAGCTTGACGGCGGGAGCCGGCAACTGTTCCTCGTGAATCAGTTTCTGGGCCCGGAACATCTGCGGGAGATGTGCGTAGCTGTAAACCGCCAGACGATCCGGGCACACCTCCAGAATGCGTTCCAGCGTCCGATCGAAGCCGGCGACGGTCTGCAGCGGCAGACCGTAAATCAAATCCAGCGAGACGGAGCCGAATCCCGCCGACCTCGCCGCTCGCACCAAGGCTTCGGTTTCCTCGAACGATTGCACCCGATTGACCGCCTTCTGCACCGCCGGATCGAAATCCTGAACCCCCATACTGATGCGGTTGAATCCACAGGCAGCCAATGCCGCGATGTCCTCCGGTGTCACGGTGCGCGGATCGATTTCGATCGAAAATTCCCGTTGGCCGTCCAGGCGCAATGTGAAATGGGAACGCAAGGCATCCATCAACCGACGCATCTGGGCCGGGTCGAGGTAAGTCGGAGTCCCGCCACCGAGGTGCAGCTGACTGACGATGCGGCCGGGACTGAACAATGCAGCCTGCAATTCCACTTCCCGCAGCAAGGTCCCGAGATAGCGTTCGGCCCGATCGGCATGTCGTGTGACGATCTTGCTGCACCCACAGTAATAACAAAGCGAGTGACAAAACGGGATGTGGATATAGAGCGATAGCGGTGCCGTCGGGTGGGCTCCATCCGTCCGGCGCACCTGTTCGCGGTACTCGGCTTCCGTGAAACCGGCATGGAATTGCACCGCCGTCGGATAGGAGGTGTAACGAGGCCCCCGGCCGCCATAGCGTTCGATCATGGCGCGATCGAATTCCACGCTGTTCATCGAAGACGGCTCCACTAGGAAACCGCTGACTGAATCAACCCTTTTCATCGTATCAGTGTATAACGTTGGCCGCCGCTCGAACATCAATCAGTCTGCACGTTTGCGCGTTCTCCGGGTCGGCGGCGCCACCTGCGCAAAATACCTTCCGGTTTCCGACCGCACCACCCCCGACAGCAGCAACAACCCGATCAGATTGGGCAAGGCCATCAGGCCGTTCATCAGGTCGGAGAAGCTCCAGACGAATTCGAGCTTGGTCATCGCGCCCAGCATGATCACTGACACGAAAACCACCCGGTAAGGACGAATCGCGCGCGGCCCGGCCAGATACTCCACGGCCTTTTCGCCGTAGTAGTTCCAGCCGATGAGCGTGGAATAGGCGAACAAGGTAATCGCACTCGCCACCACCAAGGTGCCGGGAGCGCCCAGCGTCTCGGCGAAGCTGGCGGAGGTCAGCTCACCCGCGCCGACCCCCTTGGTCCAAGGGCTCGCGGTGAGGATGATCAAAGCGGTCATCGTGCACACGACCAGCGTATCGATGAATGTCTGCGTCATGCTGACCAGGGCTTGTTCGACCGGCTGACGGCTGCGCGCTGCCGCGGCGGCGATCGGCGCCGAACCGAGCCCAGATTCGTTCGAGAACACCCCGCGTGCTACGCCGTAACGAATTGCCGCGGCAAGCGTCGCACCGGCAAATCCACCCTCAGCGGCGGCCGGCTGGAAGGCATGACGAACAATCAGCACGAGCGCGTCCGGAATTTCTCGAACATTCAGCGCCAGTACCAGCAGCGAAGCGCCGACATAACCGACAATCATGAACGGGACCAGGATCGACGTGAACCGTCCGATCGAACGAATACCGCCGAGAATGACCAAGCCGGTCAGCAGCGTCATCGCGACCCCGCTCTGCCATGGCAATATCCCGAACGACGAATCGAGCGTCGTCGCGACCGAGTTCGCCTGGGTCATGTTGCCGATGCCGAAAGTGGCCAGCGCGGTAAACAAAGCGAACAGCATGCCCAGGCGGGGAAGGTGAGCTCCTTTGGCAAGGTAATACATGGGGCCCCCGCGCATGCCGTGCGGTCCCTTCTCCCGGTATTTGACCGCGAGCACTGCCTCGGCATATTTGGTCGCCATACCCACCAGCCCGGTCATCCACATCCAGAATACCGATCCCGGTCCACCGAGTGAAATGGCCGTGGCGACACCCACAATGTTGCCTATCCCAACGGTCGCGGCCAGGGCGGTCATCAGTGCCGCGAAATGGCTGATGTCGCCATCTGCGCCATGTTCCTTCCGCCAGATCAGCGTGAACCGGTGGGGGACGATCTACTGGAACGGGAATGATCGCAGCCTGGCCGAGGGC
>JALORT010000008.1 GCA_025458755.1 Methylotetracoccus sp. | reverse complement strand
GCCAGCCGCAACATTTGCGAGGCCTGGGATTTTGCGCGGAACCTTCACGGGGAAGACGCGGCGATCGAGAAACAAATCGAGAAAAGCAAGAAACAGTTTGCGGGTTTTGAACTGGCCGGGAAGACCATCGGTGTGTTGGGGCTCGGGGCGATCGGCGTGAAGGTGGCCAATACTGCTATGGCTCTGGGGATGCGAGTAGTCGGCTATGATCCCATGCTGACCGTCAAGAGCGCCTGGCAGCTCGAGGCTTCGGTGATTCAAGCGAGCAGCATCGATGATCTGCTGGCGCAGTCTGATTTCGTGACGCTGCATGTTCCCATGAACGAGCAGACCCGGAGCCTGATCAACGCCGAGCGGGTCTTATCGATGCGGCAGGGCGCCGTACTGTTGAATTTCTCGCGCGCCGGCACAGTCGATGAAGCCGCTGTGTTGACCGCCCTGGAGGCCCGGCGGCTGCACGCGTACGTCACAGATTTCGCATCACGTCAGCTGATTGGTCGGAAGGGCGCAATCGTGCTGCCTCACTTGGGCGCTTCCACCGCCGAAGCTGAGGAAAACTGTGCCGTCATGGTGGTCGATCAGGTTCGAGATTTCTTGGAAAACGGCAATATCATCAACGCGGTGAACTTGCCAGAAGTGACGATGCCACGAACCGAAGGATGCCGCCTCGGGATCGCCAACGAGAACGTGCCCAACATGGTGGGCCAGATTTCAAGCATCCTTGCTGAATCCGGTCTGAACATCGTCGACTTATTGAATAAGTCTCGGGGCGACGTGGCCTACACCCTGGTCGATTTACATGCCGAGGTCTCGGCGGCGACGCTGGAACGCGTCCGGGCCATTCCCGGCGTGCTCTCGTGCCGCATCGTCTGCGACAATGGTCGTTCTTGAGCAGTGACGGGGCTGAGTCGGTGTCCGATCACCCACATTTGCAGGAACTGCGGGCCAGAATAGACGCCATCGACGATCAGCTACTGCGGTTGATGAATGAACGCGCGGGTTATGCGCTCGCCATTGCTGCAGCGAAGACCGCCGCTGGCGAGGGTGAATGCTTTCACCGTCCGGAGCGTGAGGCGGAGGTGCTCAAGAGGGTGGCCGCGCAAAACCGCGGGCCGTTGCCCGGAGATACGGTCACGTTATTGTTTCGCGAGCTGATGTCCAGTTGTCTCGCGTTGGAAAAGCCGTTGTCGGTGGCTTTCCTCGGCCCTACCGGCACCTTCACTCAGCAGGCAGCTTATAAGCATTTCGGTCACGCCATCGAGGCGTCGGCGCTGCCAGCGATCGACGAAATTTTCCGTGCGGTGGAGAGCGGCGCGTGCCAATACGGCGTCGTTCCGGTGGAAAACTCCACCGAAGGTGTAGTCACACACACCTTGGATAGTTTCTTGAAATCCTCGCTGGTTATCACCGGCGAGGTGTTGCTGCGCATCCACCACAACCTCCTGACCAAGGCCAGCGGTCTGGCCGAAATCGACGAAGTTTTCTCACACCAGCAATCGCTGGCGCAGTGCCGGGAATGGCTGGATCGTTTTTTACCGGGCGTACGCCGCACGGCCGTGAGCAGCAATGCCGAAGCGGCACGATTGGCAGCCGGTAACGAACGGAGCGGCGCGATCGCCGGAGAGGTCGCCTCGGAACTCTATGGACTGAACATCATCGAGAGAAACATCGAGGATGAACCGGATAACACGACACGATTCCTGGTGATTGGAAGAACTGGCGTGGGTCGGACTGGCGATGACAAGACGTCGCTGCTGCTGTCCACTCGCAACCATCCCGGGGCGTTGTACAGCGTGTTGGAACCCTTTGCTCGCTATGGAATCAGCATGACCAAGATCGAGTCACGGCCCTCCCGCCGAGGCACCTGGGATTACGTCTTCTTCGTCGATGTCGACGGACACCGACACGATTCCGAGTTGGCCCAAGCGTTGGATGAACTCGAGAGTTGCGTCACGCTCCTGAAGACTCTGGGTTCCTATCCGAAAGCGCCGTTGTAGCCGCGGAGCACCTATTGTTCACCGACCCCGCCGTTTGCGCCGCCGATCGATGAATCCCACCCTGCTCGCGCTGCCCGGAGTCCGCGAACTCAGTCCCTACCAGCCCGGCAAGCCCATCGCTGAGCTACAGCGGGAATTGGGACTGGACAGAATCGTCAAGCTGGCTTCGAACGAAAACCCCTTGGGGCCAAGTCGCAAGGCGCTCGAGGCACTGCAGCAGATGATGGATCAGATTGCGCTGTACCCGGACGGCAGCGGGTTCGAACTCAAGCGCGCGTTGTCGGCCGTGCTCGGCGTCAACGGAGACAGAATCACCCTTGGCAACGGTTCCAACGACGTGCTGGAACTCGTCGCGCGCGCGTTCTTGTCACCGGATTTGAATGCGGTATTCTCTGCACACGCGTTTGCCGTATATCCGATCGTCACTCAGGCGATTGGAGCAGTCGGGATCACCGCCGCCGCGCACGATGGAACACGCGGCCCGCAGTACGGGCATGATCTGGCGGCATTGGCACAGTGCATCGAACGCCGCACGCGGGTCGTGTTCATCGCGAACCCGAATAACCCGACCGGGACGTATCTCCCCGCGGCACAGCTGAGGCCGTTCCTGGCGGCGCTGCCGGATCATGTGATTGCCGTCGTGGACGAGGCGTACGTCGAGTACGTCACCGCGGGGGATTACCAAAGTGCGTTGCCCTGGCTGTCCGAATTTCCGAACCTGATCGTGACCCGCACGTTTTCGAAAGCGTACGGCCTCGCCGGACTTCGTGTCGGTTTCGCAGTCTCAAGTCCACAAATCGCCGATCTCTTGAACCGCGTTCGACAACCGTTCAACGTCAATGCGTTGGCGTTGGCCGCCGCCGCAGCGGCGTTGGACGATCGAGACCATCTGTCGAAGACCATCTCGCTGAATCAGCGGGGACTCGAACAGTTGTCTCGTGCGTTTACCGCGCGGGGGCTGCGCTTCATCCCGAGCGTCGGCAACTTCATCACGGTGGATGTCGAACGCCCGGCGGCACCGATCTTCGAAGCGCTGCTGCGCCAGGGTGTCATCGTCCGTCCGGTCGCGAACTACGGTTTGCCGCATCATCTTCGAATCACCGTGGGTACCGAGCAGCAGATCAGCCAATTCTTGAGTGCACTGGATCGGGTGCTCCGCCTATGATGCGCCGGCTCTGCGTCGTCGGGCTTGGCTTGATTGGCGGTTCGGTGGCGCGCGCGGCGCGCGATCGCGCACTCGCGGCGGAAATCGTCGGCGCCGATATGAATCCAGCCACTCTGGCGAAGGCTGTGGAATTGGGGATCATCGACCAAGGTAGCGAAGACATCGCTGCCATCGCTGCGGACTCCGATTTCGTAGTGATCGCCGTTCCCGTGGGTGCGTTCGGCATGGTCCTGCGGAAATTGTCGGACGTGTGGTCCCTGGAGGCGGTTTACACCGATGTGGGGAGCACCAAAGCCGATGCGCTCGCCGCCGCGCGGCGGTGTTTCGGATCGATGCCGCGAAATTTTATTCCCGGGCATCCGATTGCCGGTGCGGAGCAGAGCGGGGTGGCAGCGTCTTCGGCGGACCTCTACCTGAACAAGCGCGTGATTCTGACGCCCAGCGCGGAGTGCGATCCCGCGCGGGTGGATCAGGTGGATGCCTTCTGGACTACAATCGGCGCCAAGGTATCGCGCATGGACGCGGAACACCATGATGCGGTGCTCGCAGCCACAAGCCACCTTCCGCATGTGCTGGCTTACGCTCTAGTCCACCTGTTGGGCCGGAAGGACGAACAGACGGAGATCTTTCAGTACGCGGCTGGCGGGTTTCGCGACTTCAGCCGAATCGCATCCAGCGACCCGACGATGTGGCGCGATATCTGTCTTGCAAATCGCGAGCATCTGCTGACGCTTATCGGTGAATTTCAGTCCGAATTAACATCTCTTGCGGATCTGCTGAGGTCCGGCCAGGACCAGGAACTCTTCGAGTTCCTGGTCGCGGCGCGCACTGCGCGACAACGCTATCTCACACGTATGGAAGGCTGAAGTCATGGGCCATTCTTCGCTGATGTTCAGAGTCCAGTCCGGCGGTTCGCTGCGCGGTGAACTGCGTGTCCCGGGGGATAAATCAATCTCCCATCGGTCGATCATGCTCGGATCGATCGCTGAAGGGATCAGCGAAGTCAGCGGCTTTCTGGCGGCGGCGGACTGCCTGTCAACCCTAACCGCGTTCCGCGCGATGGGTGTGGAGATCGAGGGGCCGACGGACGGCCTGGTGCGGATCCACGGCGCCGGCTTGCGCGGGCTAAGAGCCCCGGTTGCGCCGCTCGATCTAGGAAACTCCGGGACATCGATGCGTCTGATGTCCGGACTTCTGGCCGGGCAGTCCTTCGACACGGAGTTGACCGGCGACGAGTCGCTGAATCGGCGGCCGATGCGTCGTATCACCGAGCCACTGCGCTCCATGGGGGCGCAGATCGAGACGACGGCAGCCGGTACCGCGCCGCTCAAGATTCATGGTAATGCTTTGCTCCGAGGCATCCACTACGACATGCCGGTGGCGAGCGCACAGGTGAAATCCTGCCTACTGCTCGCCGGACTGTATGCCTCAGGCATGACCAGCGTGACGGAACCGGCGCCGACGCGTGATCACACGGAGCGCATGCTGACCAGTTTCGGTTACCCCTGGCAGCGCGATGGCAAGCGGATCAGTGTCGCATCGGGCGGGCGTCTGATCGCGACTCAAATCGACGTGCCGAGCGACATTTCGTCAGCCGCTTTTTTCCTGGTCGGCGGCGCGATCGCCTCGAATTCCGACCTCGTTCTCCGCCACGTCGGCATCAATCCGACGCGCACCGGCGTGATCGACATCCTGCGACAGATGGGGGCCGACCTCGAGGTCCGTAATTCCCGCATGATGGGTGGCGAACCGGTCGCTGACTTGCGTATCCGCACCAGCCGGCTGAAGGGCCTCGTGATTCCAGAGCATTTGGTGCCGCTGGCGATCGATGAGTTCCCGGTGTTGTTTGTCGCTGCCGCCTGCGCCGAGGGGGAGACCGTCCTGACCGGGGCCGAGGAGCTGCGCGTCAAGGAAAGCGACCGTATTCAGGTGATGGCAGACGGCCTGCAACACCTTGGGATTGATGCTGTGCCCACACCCGACGGGATGCGCATCTCGGGCGGGCCACTGCGCGGCGGCAGGGTCGATGCCCGGGGCGATCATCGCATCGCGATGGCGTTTGCGATGGCGGCGCTGCGGGCTCGGGGTGCGATAGAGATCGACGATTGCCGGAATGTCAGCACATCTTTTCCTGAATTCGTGGATTTGGCGCGTGCCGTCGGGTTGAACATCACTGCGATCGAAGGGGAACGGCTATGACCGGCCGGGTTCCAGTGTTTGCGATCGATGGGCCGAGCGGTGCGGGCAAAGGCACGGTGAGCCGCGCGATCGCCCGTCGTTTGGACTGGCACTTTCTCGATAGCGGAGCGATTTACCGCGCAGTGGCGTTCGCGGCATCCCGGGATGGTGTCGCTCCAGAGGACGAGGCATCGGTAGTGGCGTTGGCAAAAAATATTGAACTGCAGTTCTCTTCGGCAGAGATCGCTTGCATCAAACTCGATGGCGTCGAAGTCACCGACCAGCTGCAGACGGAAACCTGCGGTAACATCGCCTCCCGGATCGCGGTGCTTCCCGCGGTGCGTCTGGCGTTGCTGCAGAAACAGCGGGATTTTCGCCGCCTCCCGGGCTTGGTTGCGGATGGCCGAGACATGGGGACGATCGTCTTCCCGGATGCTCAATACAAAGTGTTCTTGACCGCAAGCGCAGCGGTCCGTGCGGAGCGGCGCTATAAGCAGTTGATAGAAAAAGGCTTGGATGTTAATCTAACGAGCTTGACCAGGGAGATCGAGGAGCGGGATCGGCGCGACCAGTCGCGGACCGAGGCGCCGTTGCGGGTGGCGGAGGGTAGCCGCTTGATCGACTCCTCTGCCATGAGTATCAGCGAAGTGATCGAAACGTGTCTGAGTTTGCTGACGACGGCATGAGTCGCGCTCCGTGGTCACAGGATCTTGCGTCCGTCGGACGGCAAGCGTTTTTCAAACCACTAACTTGAGTGAGCAGGGTCCGATCAGTGATCGGCCGGAAAAGACTTATGAGCGAAAGCTTTGCGGAATTATTTGAAGAGAGTCTCTCCAAGGCGGAGATGCGCGCCGGAAGCATCGTCACCGGAATGGTGGTCGATATCGGCTCGGACGTCGTCGTCGTTAACGCCGGCCTGAAATCGGAAGGTGTTATCCCGCGTTGGCAGTTCCTGAACGATGACGGGGAACTGGAGGTACAGGTCGGCGACGAAGTCGACGTCGCGCTGGACATGATCGAAGACGGACTCGGCGCCACATTGCTTTCGCGAGACAAGGCCAAGAAAATGAAGGCCTGGAGCGATCTCGAAGACGCCTTCGAAAGTAATGCCACGGTGAGCGGCCGGATCGTCGGCAAGGTCCGGGGCGGTTTCACCGTTGCCGTTGGGGCGCTTCGGGCGTTCCTGCCCGGTTCACTGGTGGATGTCCGGCCGGTCCGCGATACCTCGTTTCTGGAGAATCGGGACCTCGAGTTCAAAGTAATCAAAATCGATCAGAAGCGAAATAACGTCGTTCTGTCGCGTCGTGCCGTCGTTGAATCCGAATACAGCGCAGAAAAGGAAGCGTTGTTGGAGAACCTTAAGGAAGGCGCCGTTATTTCCGGCGTCGTCAAGAATCTAACCGATTATGGCGCCTTCATCGATTTGGGCGGAATCGACGGCCTGCTACATATCACTGACATGGCGTGGAAGCGCGTACGACACCCATCCGAAGCGGTTCAGATTGGTCAGGAGATCCAAGTCAAGGTCCTGAAGTACGATCAGGAGAAAAACCGCGTGTCTCTCGGTCTGAAACAGTTGGGCGAAGATCCGTGGGTCAACATATCACGCCGCTATCCGACTCACTCGCGGCTGTTCGGCAAGGTCAGCAATTTGACGGACTATGGCTGTTTTGTCGAACTTGAGGAGGGCGTCGAAGGCCTGGTTCACGTGTCCGAGATGGACTGGACCAACAAGAACGTCAATCCCGGCAAGTTGGTTCAGCTTGGCGACGAAGTTGAGGTGATGGTGCTGGATATCGACGAGGAGCGCCGTCGCATTTCTCTGGGTATGAAACAGTGCAAACCGAATCCTTGGGAGGAGTTTGCGGCATTGCACAAGAAAGGCGACAAGATCCACGGCAGCATCAAGTCCATCACCGACTTCGGCATCTTCATCGGGCTCGAAGGGGGCATCGACGGCTTGGTCCACCTGTCCGACATCTCCTGGGCTGTCCCCGGAGAGGAAGCGAT
This sequence comes from Methylotetracoccus sp., assembly GCA_025458755.1. GTDB lineage: Bacteria > Pseudomonadota > Gammaproteobacteria > Methylococcales > Methylococcaceae > Methylotetracoccus. Next base: position 7,434 of record JALORT010000008.1, on the reverse strand, counting down.
ACGAAACTACAAGAAGGGCGACGAAGTCGAAACTGCAGTACTGGCCATCGACCCGGAGCGCGAGCGAATTTCGCTGGGCATCAAGCAACTTGAGCAGGACCCGTTCCAGAATTATCTCGCGACCAATGAAAAGGGGAGTATCGTCACCGGCGTGGTCAAGGAGGTTGACGCCAAGGGAGCGGTGATCACGTTGGGTGACAGTGTCGAGGGTTATCTCCGAGCGTCGGAGATTCAGCGGGACCGGGTCGAAGACGCGAGAACGCTATTGAGTGTCGGCGATACGGTTGAGGCTAAATTTATCGGCGTCGACAAGAAAAACAAGACTATTTCGCTGTCGATCAAGGCCAAGGATCAAGACGAGGAGAGCGCAACGATTAAAGACTATACGCATGCGACTTCTACCGGGACGCCAACTCTCGGCGACATCTTCAAGGAGCAGATGGAAAAGTAGCCGCCTAGTTCGTTGATCGAAGGGGACCGACCTTAGGTCGGTCCCCTTATCCTGCCCGCCGATGAAAGTGACCAAATCCGAACTTATCGAGGAGCTGGCGAATCGTTTTCGCCAGTACCCCCATCGTGACATCGAGCAATCCGTAAAGGCCCTCATCGAGTATATGAGTGAGACGCTGTCGTCCGGTGACCGTATCGAGATCCGGGGCTTCGGCAGTTTCTCGCTGCATTACCGCCCACCGCGGGTAGGCCGTAACCCGAAAACCGGCGCTGCAGTTCCTCTCGAGTCGAAATACGTCCCGTACTTCAGGCCAGGCAAAGAACTGAGAGACCGCGTTAATGGGGTGCGAAGCTAGAGGTAGACACAGCACATCCGGATTTGCGCCTGACGGCTGCTCAACTGTGTAGACCGGCCGGCACAGTTGGGTTGGCTAAAGCTGACGCGGTAGCCCCCCGATTTCCGCCCTTCCATCGTCCAATACGGTCCTCGCGGGCGGCGCATGCGTTCGACATGTGCTTCCCCGCCCGAAAGCTGCTGTGGTTTCCCCCTTGGCGGTCCCTTCAGCCCCACCAGCCAGTCAGGGCGTCGTACACTATAGGGTGCGAAGAAACCAAGAACGTCGTCGATGGAAGTCCTTCCGCCTCCTACATGCTCGAATTATTAGCTTTTCTTCTTCCCGTTGCCGCCGCATCCGGGTGGTATGCGGCGCAGAGGCGGTATCGATCGGACTATCTCCGTCATCGTGCGAAAGCATTCCACGAATCCTACACACGCGGCGTTGGCTTTCTTCTTCAAGACAAAGTTGACGAAGCGCTCGAAGCCTTGTCTCCGGTAATTCACTCGGATGGTGAGGGGTTCGAGCTTCGCTTAGCCTTGGGTCACCTCTTTCGTAAGAAGGGCCTGGTAGAGAAGGCTCTCGCGCTGCACGAGAATCTATCAAGCCTAGCCGGTCTAACCAAGGATCAGGTCGAGTTCGTGTCCTACCAGCTTGGAATGGACTATCTCGCGGCGGGATTGCTGGACCGGGCCGAAACCGCGTTCAAGGCTCTACTCGAAACGGAACGTTATCGAGCGGAGGCTTTGCGCCAACTGCTGAAGATTTACCAACGGGAGCGCGACTGGTGGCAAGCCATCGAGTGTGCGCGACAACTTCGGCGGATCCAGAAGCTCCCGCATGGAGAAACGGTCGCACAATTCTACTGTGAGCTGGCTGACAACGCGCTGACTGCCGGTGATTCCGAGGGGGCATGGCGACTTCTTCGAACCGCACTGGAGGAGGATGCGCACTGTGTCAGGGCGACGATGGGCATGGGGGCGTTATTGGTCGAGTCTGCCGCCTGGGCCGACGCGCTGGGTGTGCTCAGCCAGGTGGAACGGCAAGACGCCGCGTTCGTTTCCGAGATTCTTGATCTGGTCGCTTCATGCTTCAAGGGAATGCAGGGTGACGATGATTTCAACAACTATCTGCGCCATGCTTATTTGCAGCACGGCAGTGAAGATGCAGCTTGTATGCTGGTGGAGCGGCTGAAATGCAGCGATGACATCAACGGGGCGATCGCCTTCGTGCAAGAGGCCCTTGGGCGCACACCGTCACTGAAGTTGTCGCGCAAGCTCGTTATGCTTCTCCTTCGCAGCGCGGAAGGTGCTCAACGCGAGGCGTTGCATCTGATTCTTCAGGCTCTACCCGATCCCACCTCGGACCCTGCACGATATCGATGCCATCGCTGCGGATTTCAAGCCAGAGAACTTCATTGGAACTGTCCATCCTGCCACGGATGGGAAACGATCAAGCCAAAGCATTGACCGTCTTCACATCGCCGACAAAAGGCCGGTTTTTCCCGGCGTACGTCAACTTTCAATCCCAGATTATAGACTAGGCTTACTCCCGTTGGCTCTGACACCCCATTTACAGGAACGCGTGTCGGGCCATAACCGTCATCTCTGTTCGTTAAGTTATAGGAGTAAGGCTATGACTGCATTATGTCGGCGGCTCTTTGTCTTGTTGGTGCTTGCCTTCGGATTTTCCATCGCTTTTGCCGAACCAGTGGACATCAATTCGGCTAACGCCGAACAGATTTCCGAGGCGATGGTGGGTGTCGGAAAAGTCAAGGCGGCTGCGATTGTTCAAGATCGTGAACAGAACGGGCAATTCAAATCGATTGACGATTTGGCTCGAGTCAAGGGCATCAAGTCAAGCATCATTGACAAGAATCGGGACAAGATCACCATTGGTCAGGCGGTGCAACCGACGGAACCTTCAAAAAAATAGACCGTTTCAATCCAATAACAAACAGGCTCCCGCGGGGGCCTGTTCTGTTTTCAGTTCCTGCAATCGCACCCAGTTGATGGGCTACCAAAGGCGGTTGGCAGAGCGCGAAAACCCATCATCACCCCAATTCATCGTTCGCCAGACTTGTCGCCTTGACGAGGCTTTGGCAAACTCCTTCAATAATGCCAAACTGGGAAGTGTTCTAGTGATTCTTCCGTCACGTAACAGAGGAATACGGGGGATGCGGAGATTTGTTTACACCGTTCTTATCAGCGCCGTCGTCCTTGGGCACAGCAAGAGTACGTTCGCGGATATTTACAAGTTCATCGACAGTGCAGGACATGTCTTTTACACGGATCGCCCCAGTCACGCAGGGTATCGGCGGATCATTCGATCACCGGTGACCATCGTTCCCAGCTTGATCACTCAGTCGAAGACGGCGAGGTCCAGCCTCGCGTCTTCGACGACGCGCACGGCGTCACCATTCCTGGAAAGAAAACGGCAAAATTTTGCGGGCCTGATCAATGCTGCGGCCAACAAATACAGGTTGGATCCCGCCTTGCTACATGCTGTGATTCGTGCCGAATCGGCGTACAACCCGAATGCGGTTTCCGTCAAGGGAGCCGCGGGACTGATGCAACTGATGCCGGCCACCGCAACACGCTACGGAGTGCGGGACAGGCTTGACCCAGTGGAAAATATCGAAGGCGGGGCGCGCTATCTGAGCGACCTGCTGGATATGTTCCAATCGGACGTCCGACTTGCGGTCGCCGCCTACAATTCGGGAGAAAATAATGTCATACGTCACGGTTATCAGGTCCCCCCATTCCAGGAAACGCGTGACTACGTTGTTCGCGTGCTGGACTACTATCGCCGGATGAACTGACCGGCCGATAGCGTCATCCTGCAAAGACGCCGTTAAATGCGCATAATATATATTATGTTAAATCATCGCCGAGGATCGTGCTCCACGGCGAACCTCCTCGAGCATTTCACTTCCGCGGTCTTTGGTCTTGCCCAGCGGACGTCTTGTGGGCAACTTTGCCCGAACGTCGCTTTGCTGATTGGTCCTTGGCTTCCGTTAACCCCACGGAACGCATCAATCGCGCAAGTTCCTCCGGTTGAAGTTCTCTGAACGTTCGCGCCTTCAGTCTGGCAGGCAGTCTGATCTCGCCGAACCGCAAACGGATCAAACGGCTGACCGTGACGCTTTGGGATTCCCACAAACGGCGCACGAGACGATTACGTCCTTCCGTCACGACGACGTGAAACCACTGGTTGGCGCCGTCGCCGCCAGCCGGTTCCACCTTTTCGAAGTGAGCCGGACCATCCTCGAGCGGCACGCCATCGATTAGTCTGTTCAGCAGTGCGTCGCTGACGTGGCCAAAAATCCGCACCGCGTACTCACGTTCGATCTGGCGTCCTGGGTGCATCAGGCGGTTTGCGAGTTCGCCGTTCGTTGTGACCAACAGCAGACCCTGCGTCGCGATGTCTAGTCTGCCTACAGCGACCCAGCGTCCGGTTTCCAACTTGGGGAGTTGAGTGAAGATGACCGGACGCCCCTCAGGATCACGTCGCGTAACCGCTTCGCCGGCGGGTTTATGGTAAAGCAACACGCGTGTCGGTACCGAGCCGCGCTTGATTAGGTTGATCTGATGGCCGTTCAAGATCACCCGGTCAGTCAGACCGCAGCGATCCCCGAGTTTGGCCATGCGCCCGTTGATGAACACCTTGCCGTCGGTAATCCACTGTTCGATCTGCCTTCTCGAGCCCAAACCTGCCCTCGCCAGCATCTTCTGTACACGACCGCTGGTCTCGTCGGAATCTTCGGTCACACTGGATGAGTCCGGGGCCGGACGTGGGCTATCCGACATCTTCCGGACTCGGCACGGTCGAAGCGTCGGCGAGCGTTGCGGATACCGGCCACTCGTCTTGGCCAAACGTCATTAAAGGAGGAAGTTGGTCGAGGGACTGCAGATTGAAGTAGTTGAGGAATTCTCTGGTCGTCGCATACAGTGCCGGGCGGCCCGGCAACTCGCGGTGGCCGACGACGCTGACCCAATCCCGTTCCAGCAAGGTGCGAATGATGTTGGAGGTGACAGTGACGCCGCGGATCTCTTCGATTTCACCACGCGTCACTGGTTGCCTATAGGCGATGATCGCCAACGTTTCGAACAGCGCGCGGGAATAGCGTGCCGGCTTCTCCTGGAAAAGCCGTGACACCCACGGCGAGAACGCGGCGCGCACCTGAAAGCGATAGCCGCTGGCGACAGGCTGCAACTGCACCGGTCGATTTTCGTAGTCACGGGTCAGTTCCGCCAATGCCGTCGAGAGCGCTTCCGCAGCGGGTCGCTCGTTGTCGTCAAACAAATGGCCCAAATCCTCGACCGTCAACGGGCGCGGAGAGGCGAACAGTGCCGCTTCCACGATTTCCTTAAGATTCACGGAAACTGAACGCCGCCTTCGCCGCGTCGCCGCACCAGCAACTCGGCGAGTGGTTCTTCTTGCACAATCTCAACCAGATTTTCCCTGGCCAACTCCAGAATCGCCAAGAACGAAACGATCACGCCCTGGCGCCCTTCCCTGCCGTCAAGCAACTGCCGGAACTCGACCGAGGCCGCATGCATCAGTCGGCTGAGTACCGCCGACATACGTTCACGAACGGAAAGCTGTTCTCGCTGAATTTGATGGTGAGTGACTTGTTCCGCACGCTTCAGGACATCCTGGAACGCTGACAGAACATCCTTCAGATCAACCGTCGGGAGAATCCTTGGAATTTCAATTCTGCTGACATCGACCGTCACTCCGAAAACATCCCGCTCCCATCGCGGCAATTGGTCGATGCACTGCGCCGCGTTCTTGAATCGCTCGTATTCCTGCAGGCGCCGAACTAATTCGGCGCGCGGATCGTCTTCCTGGTCAACGGTGATTTCCGGTTTGGGCAAAAGCATGCGCGATTTGATCTCCGCGAGGATCGCGGCCATCAGTAGATATTCTGCAGCCAATTCCATTTTCATTTCCTGCATCATGTCGATGTAGGCAATGTATTGCCGGGTCACCTCGGCAATTGGCACGTCGAGGATATCCAGGTTTTGGCGTCGAATCAGGTAAAGAAGCAGGTCCAGCGGCCCTTCGAAAGTCTCCAAGAAAACCTCTAGGGCTTCCGGCGGAATGTAGAGGTCCTCCGGCAGCTTAACCAGTGGATTACCATTCACGACGGCCACTGGAGTCGGCGTTGCCTCGGCCGCTGGAGGCTGAGTCATCCCCGCCATGGCGCGTTACCCGACACCGGCCACGTGCATCAACGCACGTTGAACGATGGTGACCGGTAGGCCCAACACATTATTCAACATCCCGGTCGAGATCAGCACCAACAGAATGAGAAATCCGTACGGCTCAATACGCGCGATCTGAAAGGCGAGATTGTCCGGCAGCAGGCCTACGGCGATGCGGCCGCCGTCTAACGGGGGGATCGGGAGCAAATTGAGTAGCGCCAGCACCACGTTGATACCGATACCCGCCAGACCCATGTAGGTCAGCGGAACGGTCACGAACTCGAAGTTGAGCCCCTGAGCGAGCCGAGCAATCAGTGCCCAGATGACCGCCATGAGTAAATTGGCGCCAGGCCCGGCGAACGCCACCAGCGCCATGTCGCGCTTCGGATGTCGTAAACGGTTGAAATCGACTGGCACAGGTTTGGCCCAACCGAAGATAAATCCGCCGGTGGCCATCAGCAAGGCCGGTACCAGCACGGTCCCGACCAGATCGATGTGACGCAGTGGGTTCAGCGATAAGCGGCCGAGACTTTCGGCGGTATTGTCTCCGAGCAGCTTCGCCACATAGCCGTGGGCCACTTCGTGCAAGGTGACGGCAAACAGGACCGGAAGCAGCCAAACGGCGACCTTTTGTGCCAGCGTGAATTCGACCATGTTTGCTGTGGCAATCTAGTGATGGTTTACGCGAGGAAATCAACGAGCCCTCTTCCCTGTCGGAGGATCGAGGGCTCGTCTTCAGTGAAATCGATGATCGTGGTGGGCGCGTAAGTCACGATGCCACCATCGAGGATCAGATCGACGGATTTTTCCAAACGGTCGCGAATTTCCAGGGGATCCGAAAGCGCATCGTCCTGGTCCGGAGGAATCAACGTGGAGTTAAACAGGGGCTCTCCCAATTCGGCGAGAAGCATCTGCGTGACCGGGTTGTCTGGCAACCGAATACCGATTGTTTTCGCCTTTGGATGCTGCAGTCTTCTCGGCACTTCCTTCGTCGCCCGGAGAATAAAGGTAAACGGTCCCGGGGTAAGTTGGCGGATCAACCGGTGCGCCTCGTTGCCAAACTTCGCGAAGGCCGAGACATGGGACAGGTCCCGGCAAATCAACGTGAAATGATGCTGCTCCTCAAGCATGCGAATGCGCCTGATACGTTCCAAACCCTCCTTGTTGTCCAGTCGGCAGCCGAGAGCATACGAGGAATCGGTAGGGTACACCACCAGTCCGCCGCCAAGCAGAATCTCGACCGCGCGCCGGATCAGCCGAATCTGGGGATTCTGCGGATGGATCTGAAAATACTGAGCCATCCGTGTAGTCTACTACAGCCTGAAGTTCCACGGATCTGACATTCGGATTTCATCTGCCGTTTGGTTCGCCGCTTTGCAGCGAGGGTTTATGCGTCACTGTGTCCCGCAAGTAGACCGGGAGTGCCTCGCTCGGGGAAA
>JALORT010000207.1 GCA_025458755.1 Methylotetracoccus sp. | reverse complement strand
ACGCCCTTCATCAACGCGATCAGCAGCGGGGAGAGGGTGTCATTGTTCTCTCGTTCAGTCACCATCTCGGTTCATGGCGGTTCTGTTCGGCTGAAGGCCAACGTGATTCAGAGGCTAACGGCTGAAAATGATCAGCGGCAGCGTCGCCTGCCGCGCCCGACCGTCCCGATCGCTCCAGTGGACGGTCTGAGTCCGCTGATCGTCAATCACGGCCTGATGGTCCTCGCTGGCCAGCGACAAGTAAGCCACCAGTTCGGCCAGACCTTGCTCCAGCGGATAGTCGGCGATCAGCTCCGTCAACGCAATCTGCCGCCGGGTCTGCAATGCTCTGCGGATCTGGCCGGCGAGGCGCGGTTTATCAACATACACCTGATCGAACAGCGCATCGGCCGCAATTTCCGCAGCGCCGCTCTGCAGCGCCTGTTCGGTGATCACCGGTTTCACCGGCGGACTGAACAACGGCCTCTCCATCGGTAAGTCGAGCGCCGGCGCCGGCTCGCCGAGTTCGATGAACGGGCCCTCCGGCGGCGCTTCGCGCACCGCCAGCGCGTTGGCCTCGACCTCATGCAGAATCTGCATGATGCGCCGGTTGTCCAGCCACGCCTTGTCATCCAGATAGCGGCGCAGTTGCTGAGACAGCCGCGCCACCGTCCGCTGGGTATGTTCGCCTGCTTCCAACCAGTCGTAATGCACCCGCATCAAGCGGCGGTCCGGCTCGAGTGCGCGCACCGGTTCCAGCTCGAACACCGCGGCCAGCAGCGCCGACAGTTCCTCCTGGCGCGCCGGCGACATCAGGAAGTCCCAGAACGCCCGAAAACTCTTGCCTTGGTCGGAATCGGCGATCACATCGCGCTGGCCGAAAATCTCCTCCAGCAGATCGCCTTTGCCACCTTCCCACAACGCGATACGCTCGCGGACCACCCGGTCGAGACTGCGGAAGTTCTGTTCCACTTCGCGAAAGTCGGTCAGCAGGCCGCGGGCGGTGCCGGCCACTTGCAGAAACCGGTCCTTTAGTTGGGTCGCGTCCATCAGATCGACCTGGCCGGAGCGGATCCGTTGGATCTCGGTATCGATCTGCGTTCTGCGTCTTTCCAGTTCGATGATGCGCGCTTCCGGATCGGTCTCGGTCCCCTCGACCATTTGGCGCAGCAGCTCGAAGACCGTCAGCAGCCGCGACTCGGTGCCGACGAATTGACGCTGGCCGAGGCTCACCAGCCAGTCGATCGCCTTTTCGGTGGCCGGTGTCAGGTCGAAGTGAGCCTCATCCTCTCCGGGGGGATAGAACTTCCGGAGCCAGCCCCGCTCGTCGGCCGCCCAGTCGTCGAGATACTGGGCGGCCGCTTTCGGATAAGCCGCCTCGCCCAGCAGGCTGCGAAGGTGATACAGGTAGTCGTCCAATTGCGAGACCAACTCGGGCTGCGGCAGCACGCGAACATTGGGCTGAAGGAAGGCGCGGTACAAGAAGCTGGCGATCAGCGCGGCGTGATCCGCGGCCAGCAGGCGCCAGGCCGGATGCTGCCGGCGCAAGGTGTCGAGCGTACGATAATCCATCGGGTATCGGCGGTTCGGCGCGAGGCTCAGCGACGACGAACCGCGGGCTGCCTTCCGCGAGAGCTGACTGCACCGACCCGAGAGCCCATGGCATTCATCGTCAAGAGTTCACAGTCAAGCCGGTTGGATGGCCGCCATCCCGCCGGAGGCATGACAAGGTCCTGCGGTCCCGAAACGTCACGCTCCGGCATCCGGGCCGTGGGGCCCGAAGGCTGTTCCACCGCTATCGCGCTTTGACCGGTGACAACTCTTACTCTGGCTGGAGGTGTCCAGTCCGTCTCGGCTCGGCTCGGCTCGGCAGCGGCATGACCACGGAAGCGCCGTCCCGCGCAAGCCGAATCTATTCGGCCGCGGACGACACCGAAAGCGATGACGGGTCGTCCTGAACCAATCTGTCCGTAAGCAGCGGCTCCTCGTACCGGAGCCCTTCTGGGAAGAATTGCTTCGGTTGGGCGGCAACCTCTCTCGCCGCCAGAAATTCAGCGTAGAAATTACGCGAAGCGAACCCGAATTTCGGGTGGTCGTATTCCGCCACGATCCGCGCCAAATCATCGCCCAGTTGCTCCTTGGCCCGCTGCATGCCTGCGATGCCGTGATTATAGGAGGTCAACGCCAGCGGCCAGCTCCCCAGCTTGCCATGGGCGGAACGGAGATAGCGGGCCGCCCCATGTGCCGAAGCAATCGGGTCCATCCGCTGGTCGCCGACGCTATCGAGATCCATGAAAATCTTCGCCGCCGAGCGGGTGAACTGCCAAATTCCGACAGCCCCGGCCGAGGACCGGGCCGATGCCTGGAATGAGGATTCGACGTGGGGCAAGTAAGCCAAGTCTTCGGGCAACCCCGCGCGGCGAAAGATCTTCCGGAAAACCTGGTCATAGCGCCCGCTGATTTCGAGACCCCGCTTGAAACGCTCGCGCAGTCCGCGCTGGATTCGGACGCGTTGGGCCGCACCGCGCACCGCCGCGCGATCAGCATAAGTCTGTATGCGCGCGACCAGCCGCTGTTCATCCGGCGTCAAGGACACTCCGGCGGCCAGCTTGTCCTCCAACACGCGCAGGCGGCCGCGCCAAAGTTCGCCGCGTTCCTGGATGAGGGCTTTCTGCTCCGGGGTATAACTCTCAGTGGTCTCGCCGGGCAGGTCGATGACTTCGTAGACCACATCCAAATAACGGTCGTCGTGCACGACGGCCTGAGCACGCGTCCACAGCGCATAGACATTGCGCCAGAACGCGACCTGATGCTCCAGAGCTACCGGCCGCGGGAACTCCGCCGAATCCCGCGGCGGAGGGAGCCTACCACGGCTCCCGGAATCCATCGATGGCGAGTCGATCGATGCGACCTGGAGCGGAACCGTTTCCGGCGCGCTCGAACAGGCCAGTTCGATCAGAACCGGGATCAGGACCGGAACCCAACGCAGCCGTTTGTCGTTCATGACCGAGCCTCCTCCGGAAGCCCACAAAAGATCGCATCTGACCCGCGGGACGCGTGCAGGATAACGGCGCCCCACCACGTGGTAGTTTACACCGGCTTCACCGCGATGCAGATGTAGTCGGGCGTACCTCCTGAGCGGGCCGTCTTCAGCGCGCTCCGATCACCCGGTACAAGAGCTGGGCACCTTTCAGCGACGGCGAAGATGCCTTTGCAGCCCCTCCGCGTGTCTTACAACGAAAGGACAACCCGGGCACTGAACGTCAGATCCACCCCCGATACCTCGCCGTCAGTGCGAGTATGGCCATCGTGAGCAGCAAAGTCACACCGTTCGCCAGAATGATCGGCCAACTGCGCAACGCCAGCCCGTAGATGAGCCACAGCACCACCCCGAGGCTGAACGCAGCGAACGCCGGTGCCGAAATATCATCGGCCCGTTTCGTCCGCCAGATCTTGAGGACCTGCGGCAGAAAAGAGAGCGTCGTCAACAGCGCGGCGACATAGCCCACCAGGTCAGTCAGCATCATCGGAATCGCGAAACAGAAGGCTGTCGGTAGAAAGCGAACCGGGGTCGGTCGTAACCGTCGGACCCGCGGCGCAAAGACAACAGCGATGACGGCATGCTGTGCGTGGGGTCAGCGCCTCGGGTTTGTGCCTTTGCGCCGACTCGATACCTGGGCCACCGCCAGCTTGGCTTCTTCGACATCGAAATGCTCCGGATCAAACGCGTCGCAGCACACCCACTCCAGCATTTCCCGGCCCTGATCGCTGTCGGGGTCCTTGACGGCTTCGAGAAACTCCTCGTAACCCCAGATACCGCCGACATCTTCGGGCGGGCGGGCCCGCTTCCCGGTGATCAACCAGGCCGAGGACAACGGCGTCGACTCCATGGGCTCGACGGCTTCGACCTTGATCCGGTGCTCCCAATCATCGCCGAAATCGTAGCGGTAGATGAACTTGGCGCCCTTACCGACCAATTGCCCGAGCTTCACTTTGCTCTCGTCAACGAAGTCCAGATCTCCGGTCGGGTCCTGATCGAGATCACCGTAGCATTGTTCGTCGATCTCGAAATCATGCAGATGAGTATCGGTCCAGTCGAACGCCGCCTGGATGACTTTATGCAGAGTCCCCAGGGTGATCTGGCTATCGACGGCGATACGGCGCCAGATGGGGGGTTTGCTGTCTGCCAGATCGATACGCAGCGTGTAGACAAGGTTTTCTTGTTTGGGCATGGCGTTGTGTCGGCGTAGGTGAAAGGCTCCAGATTATAACGCTGCGGGCAGAACCGCGACCTTCGCCGCCGCGTCATCGGTGCAATCGGAAGTACGTCAGTCGCACTTTTGATTGCACCCCTGCGCCATCGATTCCGTTTCCTTACCGCGATATTTGCGCAGCGTTTTACTGTGTTATTATCCAGCGCGTGACAGTTTCATGACGATGATCACAGCATGTCCGCAACCGCTTTAGCCATCCAGGATTTCGCTCTGCTCGACGACGCGGAGTGCGACGAACGTATCGTCGCCGCCAAGGCGAAACTCGGCAACCGCTGCGTCATCCTCGGGCATCACTATCAGCGGGACGAGGTGTTTCGTCATGCCGACACCTCCGGCGATTCGCTGAAGCTGTCGCGTTGGGCTTCGCGTTCCGAGGCCCAGTACATTGTCTTCTGCGGCGTGCATTTCATGGCCGAGGTCGCAGACATCCTGTCGCGTCCGGAGCAGATTTCGATCCTGCCGGACCTGGCGGCGGGCTGCTCGATGGCCGATATGGCGAATCTGGTCCAGGTGGAACGCTGCTGGCCGGAGCTGAGCCATGGCCTGACCCCCGAGGAGGCGATCACCCCGGTCACCTACCTCAATTCGGCGGCGGACCCGCAAGCCTTTTGCGGCCGGCATCAGGGCATCGTCTGCACCGCC
>JALORT010000007.1 GCA_025458755.1 Methylotetracoccus sp. | reverse complement strand
GAGCGTTTGTCGCAACAGGAAATCAAGGCCCTGGCTGACTATTATGCCGCGATGAAATGAGCCGATCGGCTCCCGTGGGTCGAGACCCGTGAGCGCAGGGCGCCTTCACTCCGCTCACGGGCTTTCCTGGCGTCTCGGTCGGAGCGGCATGGCTGCTGCGGATGTGAACAGGCGGCTTCGCGCGGGGCTGCAGCGTCCCGCAGCCAGACGGCTCGGCCTAAAGGACCGAGGCGACCAGTACCACGGCTTGGACGAATTGGAAAAAATTGCTGATTTCCTGGTACTTCAGCCGGCCCGGCGAAGGTTCTCGGGCCGACTCGCGGCGATATGAAATCTCACAGCGGAAGTTATCTTCGGCTTCGATGACTCTCGTCTCGTACATACACAACACTCAGTCTATGGATGGAAACTTATGGCACGGCCGCTGCGTCCGCATCGCGCGCTGGGAAGGTCCGTCACCACGTTCGCCGTTACGGACGACGCGTTGACTCCCAGCGCCTGCGGAACTGTCTCCGACCGACGTTGCGGCAAAGTATCGATGACTTCTGTTGCGGTTTGATGACGATGGAACGTCGGATCGGCGCAAACGCTGTGGTTCAAAGACAGCGCTGGACTTCGGGCGCTTTCGCCGGGAGGTGCGAATGAAAAAGTCGACCAGAGGACTTGCACCGTCAGCGGTGCCCCGTCATGCTTTGCGTCCGGCTATTTGCGGCGCCGCGGGCGACAGGACCCGAGAACTCGCGCTCACAGATCCCCCCCGTTCATTCCCAGGAGGAAGCATGGCAACCCTACCGCCCCAAGGTCCGGCGATGAGGACCGTTCACTATGTAATCGATTGGATTCAGGACCGGCTGCGGGAACGCACTTCGTGGGACGGTTTGACCATCATCTTGATCAGCGTGATGGCGCTGGCGGCATCTCCGCTGATCAAATACGCCGCGTGGGCGGGAGTGGTCTACGGCGCGTGGACGTTGTGGAAAGGGGAGGGCAAGAAGCCCGCGGTGCCGCCCGGAAGCGGCCAGATGCAACCGGAATGACGCCGCTTTTGCGCGGTTTCGGTTCCGGCGTGGTGCCGTTCGTATGGATCGCGAGTCAACCTGACGATGCCATGAGGTCCAGCGCTCTTGCTCCTGCCGGACGCGAGGCGACCAACAGGGCGATGCGGGAGCTACCGTCGGGCGTCAAGCGGAGATCGAGATCCGGGTGCGGTAAGGCCCCTTCGCCGCGTTCCGGCCACTCGATAAAACAGAGTGAATCGTCCCGCAGGTAATCCCGAAATCCCAGCCATTCCAGCTCTTCCGCCGAGGTCAGTCGGTAGAGATCGAAGTGATAGACGGTGCTAGTGTCGAGCACATATTCCTCGACGACGGTGAAGGTCGGGGACTTGACCGGCCCCTGAAAGCCGGCAGCCCGCAGAAACCCGCGGACCAGCGTGGTCTTGCCGGCACCGAGGTCGCCGCGCAGAAAGACGATCATGCCTGGTGTCAGCACCCCGAAAAGGCGCCGCCCCAGTTCAAGGGTGGCGGCTTCGTCGGCGAGGAAGCACCTCATCGGTTGACGAGGGTCCGGAGCGGTTCCATCAGGTCGCCGGCCAGCATTCCCCGCTCACCTCCATGACGGGCCGCAAGGTCTCCCGCTGCGCCGTGCAGATGGACCCCGAAGCTTGCCGCGTCGATCGGACTCAGGCCTTGAGCGATCAAACCGGCGATGACTCCCGTCAGCACGTCGCCCATACCGCCGGTGGCCATGCCCGGATTGCCGGTGGTGCCGATTCGAGGCAGCCCCTCCGGTCCCAACACCAGCGATCCGGCGCCTTTCAACACAATCACGCCACCATAACGCCGCTGAAGTTCTGCGACCGCCGCGAAGCGGTCATTCGACACCAGGCCATGTTTGGCGTGCAGCAGCCGGGCCGCTTCTCCGGGATGGGGGGTCAGAATCCAGTCGTCCCGGTCCCTCGGTTTCTGGGCCAGGAGAGTTAACGCATCGGCATCGACAACCAACGGTAGGCCGGAGTTCAAGACCGCCGCGAACATGCCCTTTGCCCACTCGGACAGGCCGAGCCCCGGGCCGACCGCGATCACGGCGGCCCGGTCGAACAGCGGGTCGAGTTCGTGATGCGAGGTCACGCCCCGGCACATCAATTCCGGCCGTGCGAGATTCAGGACGGCCGAGTGTTCCGGCCGCGTGGCTACCGTAACCAGTCCAGCGCCGACTCGCCCGGCTGCTTCTCCGGCGAGTCGGGCCGCACCGCTGTAGCCGAGTTCCCCGCCGATCACTAGGACATGACCGAAGTTGCCCTTGTGGGCGTCGCGCCGACGTCGAGGAAGGCGGCAGTCCTGGTCCTGAATCAATCGGGCGGACGCCGGCAGGCAGCGCCGGACTTCGGCGGGCGTAGCCAGGTCGTCGTAGACGATTTCTCCTGCATACGCCGGTCCTGCGCCGGTGAACAAGCCCCGCTTCAACCCGATGAAGCTGACTGTAAGATCGGCTTCGACGGCACAGCCCATCACTGCGCCCGTGTCGGCGTTGAGCCCTGAAGGTATGTCCACAGCAAGCACGCCGGCCAGGCAGCGATTGATCGCATGGATCACCGAGGCCTGAATTCCCGCAACTTCGCGGGTCAAGCCGGTGCCGAACAGGGCATCGACGATGACTTCCGCGCCCTCCAGCTGCGCGGGAATGAAATCGAGCCAGGATCCTCCGGCGTGGTGATAGGCCTGAAACGCCCGCTGCGCGTCGCCTGTCAGATTTTCCGGGTGAGCCACGGCATAGACGCGTACGTCGAGACCTTGCTCCAGGGCGAGTTTCGCCACCACATAGCCGTCCCCGCCATTATTCCCGCCGCCGCAGACGACAGAGAGAAACCGGGCGTCGGGCCAGCGCCGACGCAGTGCGGCGAAAGCCGCGGCACCGGCATGTTCCATCAGCTGCAGACCGGGGATGCCAAGCTGCTCGATGGCATGGCGATCCATCGCGCGCACCTCTTCGGCTGTGTATACATCTCGGGGCAGCGCGCCATCGGGCATCAAAGACGTTCGCATGAAATCCTTACGGAAATGGTAGGAGGGAGTTCGTGTCGGGCTGCGCCGCCCGATTTGCTATTCTGACGCATTACCCGGATCAGGGGCAAAAGGTACCGTTGATCTTCATGAGCGCTTCTCCGTATCCCGCGATCGATTACGGCGAACTGGGCCAGCGCATCAAGCGTTGGGGCAGGGAGCTTGGATTTCAGCAGGTCGGTATCGCCGACACCGATCTCTCGGCGCATGAAGCCTACTTGAACCGCTGGCTGGACGACCAGTTTCACGGTGAAATGGCGTACATGTCGCGTCACGGCACCAAGCGGAGCCGTCCCGCCGAGCTGCATCCGGGCACGCTCCGGGTGATCAGTGTTCGGATGGATTATCTTCCCGAGACGAGGCAGGCGCTGCGCGAGCATCTGGAGGACTCCGAACTGGCGTTCGTCTCCCGCTACGCTCTCGGCCGAGACTACCACAAAGTGCTGCGCGGGCGGCTGGCCCAACTGGCGAGCCGGATCGAACGGGCGATCGGTCAGTTCGGGCACCGGCTGTTCGTCGACAGCGCGCCGGTTCTGGAAAAGGCGCTGGCGGAGAAGGCCGGCTTGGGATGGATCGGCAAGCACACCAATCTCATTCACCCCGACGCGGGCTCCTGGTTTTTTTTGGGGGAACTCTACACGGATCTGCCGCTGCCGGTCGACCGGCCGGTCGATAACCATTGCGGTCGTTGCCACGCGTGTCTCGCGGTCTGCCCGACACGGGCGATCGTCGCGCCCTACCGTCTCGACGCGCGGCGGTGCATCTCGTACCTGACCATCGAATTGCACGGGTCGATTCCGGAAGAATTCCGACCGCTGCTGGGTAACCGGATCTACGGCTGCGACGATTGCCAGATAGTGTGTCCCTGGAACCGGTTGGCACAGGTTACCGCGGAAGCCGACTTCCTGCCGCGCCACGGGCTGGAGGCGTCGACACTAATTCGCCTTTTTCGCTGGGACGAAGCGACTTTCCTCGAGAGGACCGAAGGGTCCGCGATCCGGCGGATCGGTTATCAACGTTGGCTGCGGAATATCGCGGTCGCTCTCGGAAATGCACCGAGCACGCCCGGTGTCGTCGCCGCGCTGACCCTGCGAGCGGCCGATGCCTCGCCGTTGGTGGGCGAACACATCGCATGGGCTCTGGCCCGACATCACCACACCGTGTAATGCCGCTGCAAGCGGGCAGCGGCTGCATGACGGCTCGTGACGACATGGTGTATTTCTCGCGAGATTGGTGCCGCCGTTCTGGCAACGACTTCGCGTAAAATCGCGCCTGTCTTGAAATCTTGAGAATCGAACCACAGAACTTAGACGCATGAATAAGAAGGCTTGCATCATTTTGTCCACGTTGATCCCGCTGACCGTTGCGAACAGCAGAGCCGACGGGGAGCAGTGGGAACCGTCCAAACTGTCCGAAAAAACCTGGGATCAGGTCCATCAGGCGAAAAGCGCTTATGACGTGTGCCTCAATCAGCAGTTGGTGAAAAACATCACCAGCGATGCCGATCCGCGCGCCGTGACGGATGCCATCCTAAAAGCGTGTGAAGAACAATTGAACCCGATCCGGACCGCATTCGTTGCCGAGAAAGTCCCGTCGGAGATGATTGATCGGTATCTTCGGCAGCAGCGTTCCCGTGCGGCCCAGTCCGTGGTTCGGGAAGTGATGGGGGCACAGGCGGTGCGTCAGTCGCCGACGGCGGCGGACCAAGCCGCACCTTGATCTTTACCTGCTGCGCTTCCGTCTATAAAACCAATCAATTCCTTACGAGAGACTTATGCAGATAGATTTAACATTCGTGCCCGATACTTTGGATGCCGTCCACGTGGCTTTGGCCAGCGCCATTTTTCTGCTGATACTGGTGCAGATACTGCTGTTGACGTTCGTCGTGATTGGACTGGTGCGGCAAGGCAGGAAACCGGATGCCGCCGCGATGCCGACAGCTGTCGAAACCCGGCCAGCCGCTCTGGTCGCCGAACCGCCCACCCGAGATGTCGTGATGCGGCCTGACGTGAAGGCGCAGGCAGAGCTCTCGCGGCTGAAGGATGCATCTCCGGACTCGGCGCTGCAGCTGCTCGGGCTGCTACAGAATGAGGCCAGGTTCGTCGATTTTGTCGAGGAGAACGTCACCGCCTACAGCGACGCCGAAATCGGCGCGGCGGCGCGGGTCGTCCACGAGGGCTGCCGGAAGGTCATCCGCCAGCATTTCGAGCTGGAGCCGGTGCGGAACGAGGCGGAAAGCAGCCGAATCACCGTGCCCAAAGGCTTCGACGCGGCCGCGCTGCGACTGACCGGAAACATTGTGGGCCAGCCGCCGTTTTCCGGGACGCTGGTGCATCGGGGATGGCGAGTCAGCAAAGTGAAGTTGCCAAAGATGGCGGAAGGGCATGACCCCAAGGTGATCGCGACGGCGGAGGTGGAGCTGTGAGTGAAGACAATCGCTTTTCAGTAGGAATCGATCTCGGCACGACCAACAGCGTCATCGGTTATGTCGACCTCAGCCGCTGCGACGGCGAACAGGCTCCGATCGAGGTGATGGCGGTGCCGCAACTGACTGCTCCCGGTGTGTTGGGGGAAAGGCAGCAGCTGGCTTCCTTCCTGTACCAGGCGCACGAGGCGGAGATTCGGCCGGATGATCTGGTACTCCCCTGGGGGAATGAGGACAACGTGATTGTCGGCGAGCTGGCGAGGAATCTCGGCAGCAAGACGCCGATCCGGCTCGTGGCCAGTGCCAAGAGTTGGCTCTGTCACAGCGGTGTGGACTGCCGTGCTCCGATCCTGCCGATTCAGGCCCCGGAAGAAGTGGAGCGCGTCTCGCCGCTGGAGGCGTCCAAACAGTATTTGCGCCACCTGAGGGACGCGTGGGATGCCGCATTTCCGGACACCCCACTCCATGATCAAGAGTTGGTCATTACCGTGCCCGCGTCGTTCGATCCGGCAGCGCGCGAATTGACCGTGGAGGCGGCGCACGCGGTGGGGCTGCGCCAGGCGATCTTGCTCGAGGAGCCGCAGTCGGCGCTCTATAGCTGGATTCAGACCAGCGGCGGCAAGTGGCGCGAGCAAGTCCAGCCGGGCGATGTGATCTTAGTCGTCGACATCGGCGGCGGAACCACCGACCTTTCGTTGATCGCCGTGACCGAGGAAGACGGCAATTTGACGCTGAATCGGGTCGCGATCGGCGATCACATTCTGCTGGGCGGCGACAACATGGATCTGGCACTGGCCTACGTGTTGAAGATGAAGCTGGAGAGCGAAGGCAAGGGGCTGGAGCCTTGGCAGATCCAGGCGCTGACTCACGGTTGTCGCGATGCCAAGGAGACGATCCTGGCGGACGATTCGGTCGACGAAGTGCCGGTCGTGGTGCCCAGTCGTGGATCGTCGCTGATCGGCGGCACGTTGCGGACCGCCTTGACCCGCGAGGAGGTGACACGGACGCTGGTCGAGGGGTTTTTCCCGCGGGTCGCAGTGGATGCAAAACCAGTGGTGCAGGCTCGCACCGGTCTGACGACGCTCGGTTTGCCGTACGCCAAGGATGCACGCATCACGTGCCATCTGGCCGCTTTCCTGGGTCGGCAAGTCAGTGCGACGCACGAGCTGGAAGGCTTCGATCTGCCGGCGGAGGCGCGCATTATCCGGCCGACGGCAGTGCTTCTGAACGGCGGCGTGTTTAAGGCCCATTCCCTGACGGACCGGATGATGGAAGTGTTGAACAGCTGGCTGGACGCGGAAGGTGCGCCACACGCGGCGCTGCTGCACGGCGCCGACCTGGACCTCGCCGTGGCCCGCGGCGCTTCCTATTACGGTTATGTCAGAAAAGGCAAGGGCGTTCGTATCCGCGGCGGCACCGCAGCCGCATACTATGTCGGTGTCGAAAGCGCAATGCCGGCGGTGCCTGGTTTCCCGCCCCCGATTCAAGCCCTCTGTATCGCGCCGTTCGGGATGGAAGAGGGAACGGAGGCGGAATTGCCGCCTTACGAATTCGGGCTGGTGGTTGGCGAGCCGGTCCGGTTCCGCTTTTTCGGATCGACTGTCCGTCGTGATGACCAAGTCGGTGCGCGGCTCGAGTATTGGGGGGAGGACGAACTCGATGAGCTGGACGAAATCGAGGTGACGCTCTCCGCCGAGAAACATGCCGTCGGGGATGTCGTGCCGGTGCATTTGGCCGCAAAGGTCACGGAGGTGGGGACGCTGCAGCTGGAGGCCGTGGCCCATGACGGCGGGCAACGCTGGAAGGTCGAATTCGACGTGCGCGCCGGCGACGGCGGTTCGATCACACCGACTGACGATGCCGCGCCGGAAGAGCCCATCCTCGGCGGGACGGGTAAAGGTGCGGAGCGCAAGCCGGAAGAGGCACTGGCCGAAGAGTAGATCGATGCCAACAGTGAAGTCTGCCTCGGTGCGGTGAACGTCCGGACGGCTTCGTGAACCGAGGCGACAGCTTGTCGACGCTCTCGAGTGCGCGTTATCTGGTCGGTATCGATCTGGGAACAACGCATACCGTGGTGGCCTATGCCGATTCGGAAGACGGTGCCGACGCGTCCATCCGGCTGTTCCCGATCGAACAGTTGGTGGCGCCCGGTGAGGTCGCCGCCCGTGCACTTCTGCCCTCCGTCCGCTACCATCCGGCGGAGGGTGAACTCGAAGACATCGATACGCGGCTTCCGTGGTCCGGTGCGGCCGAGACGGACGACGGGTCGAGAGCGGTGCTGGGCGAATGGGCCTGGGCGTTAGGGACAAAAAGTCTTGGGCGTTTGGTGGCGAGCGCGAAGAGTTGGTTATCGCATCCCGCGGTCGACCGTACCGCGGCCATTCTGCCTTGGGGCGCGCCGGAAGGCGTGCGCAAAGTCTCGCCGGTGGAAGCCAGTGCCAGCTATTTGGCGCATGTGCGCCAAGCCTGGAATTGGCGGTTCCCGATGGCGCCGCTGGAGCACCAGGAACTGGTACTGACCGTTCCGGCGTCGTTTGACGACGGTGCGCGGGCGCTGACGTTGGAAGCAGCGCGGCTGGCCGGTCTCGGAGCAGTCCGTCTGTTGGAGGAGCCGCAAGCCGCCTGTTATGACTGGCTGTGGCAACATCGCGACACACTCCCGGCCCGTTTGGCCGATGTTCGCCTGATCCTGGTCTGTGATGTCGGGGGTGGGACCACCGATTTCACGTTGATCCGGGTGGATCGGATCAACGAGGAACCGCGGCTGACGCGGGTCGGTGTGGGCAATCATTTGATGCTAGGGGGCGACAATATCGATCTGGCCCTGGCGCATCGGGTGGAAGAGAGTCTGGAAGCCGGCGGGCGGCGCTTGAGCGGCGCGGAATTAGGGCAGCTCGTCGCCCAGTGTCGTGTCGCGAAGGAACGTCTGTTGTTACCGGATGCGCCTGATTCCGCCACGGTCACGCTGCTCGGTGTGGGTTCCCGCCTGATCGGCGGCGCGCGATCTGTCCCGGTCGCTCGGCGGGACTTGCTGGCTTTGGTCCTGGACGGCTTTTTCCCGCGGGTGGGTCGTGGCGATTTCCCGGAAAGGAAGCGGAGCGGGGTCGTCGAGTTCGGTTTGCCCTATGCTGCCGACCCGGCGATCAGCCGGCACCTCAGTGCCTTTCTGGCGCAACATACTCAGGCGGCGCGAGAGGCCACCGGTGGCGGGGAAGGTGACGGGCTGCCGGATGCGGTCTTGCTGAACGGCGGGGTTTTCCGGAGCGCGTTGATCAGCGAACGGCTGATGGCGTTGATGGACATCTGGGGCGCGATCCGACCGAAGCGCCTCGATAACGCGCGTCCCGACCAGGCGGTGGCATTTGGTGCCGTGGCTTACTCGCTGGCCCGCCGTGGCCTTGCCGTGCGGCAGATTGGCGGCGGGTCTGCACGCAGTTATTTTCTGCTCGTCGACGGCGATCAGAACGAGGACCGGCGCGGCGTGTGTCTGCTGCCGCGGGGTACTGAGGAAGGCGTTGAGGTCGCATTAGCCGAGCGTCGGTTTGCGCTCAAATTGGGGCAGCCGGTACGCTTCCATTTGTTCTGTTCGACCGCGGACACCCCATATAAGCCCGGCGATTTGGCCGAGATCGATCCGGAAGGGTTTATCGAATTGCCCCCGCTGGCCGTCGTGTTCGAGAACGAGCCGGAAGAGCCGATCGTGCAATTGACGGCAGAGATGTCGGAGGTCGGAACGCTGCAGTTGCGTTGCGTTGCGGACGCGGACAGTCAGCGCAGTTGGAAGGTGGAATTCCTGCTTCGCGCCGCTGCTGTTCCGGGGCCGGGACGAGAAGCGGACGGGGAGATTCATCCGCGTCTGGAGCAGGCCGAAGAGCAAATCCATCTGGTATTCGGCAAGAAGGTCAAGAACCTCGATCCGAAAGCCGTGAAAGGCTTGCGCAGCGCGCTGGAACGGCACCTGGGTGCGCGCGAGGGATGGAATACGCACCTGTGCCGAAGCCTTTTTTCAGCGCTGCTCGACGGCTTGCCGCACCGGCGTCGCAGTCCGGATCACGAACGCTTATGGTTGAATCTGACCGGCTATTGCCTGCGGCCCGGATTCGGGGAACCGGTCGACGAGTGGCGGATTGCCCGCATTTGGGAGATTTATCCGCAGGGACTGCAATTTGTCAACGAGGCGCAGAACTGGGCGGAGTGGTGGACGTTGTGGCGCCGTATCGCGGGAGGGTTGTCGGCAGAAGCCCAGTCCCGGGTGTTCGATGATCTTGCGGAGTTCATCGATCCGGCGGCTGTGCGACGCGGTCATCTCGGCGCGTTGGCGAAGAAACGCAGTTACGAGGATATGGTGCGCCTGTCGGCTTCGCTGGAACGGTTGAGCATTCCCCGCAAAGTGGCACTGGGGACATGGTTGTTGGAGCGCCTATCGAAGCCCGGAGAACCCCAGGAGAGTTGGTGGGCTCTGGGACGGGTCGGTTCCCGCGTGCTGTTTCACGGTAGTGCGCACCGCGCGGTCCCCCGCGACACGGCGGAGCACTGGCTGTCAGCGCTGCTGAAGCAGGACTGGAAAAAAAATCCGGCGATCGGTTTCGCCGCGACGCTGATAGCACGGAGGAGCGGCGACCGCGAGCGCGACATCGCGCAAGATCTGGCGGATCAGATCATCGCGAAGCTGCGTTCGGCCCGAGCCCCGGAGTCCTGGCTGAATTTAGTCAGCCAAGTGCAGTCATTGGATGCCGCGGAGGAGAGGCGCGTGTTCGGAGAGGCGCTTCCACCCGGCTTGACCTTGTTGTTGTAGACTTTCCGGCGGCTGGATCATCATGAGGTATCGGACACGATCCATTGCGAAAGGACGAGTTCCCTCAAGCCGGCCGCCGTGGTGCGAGCCGAGAAGGGGTCCTTTTCCGGTCACCGCTGAAACTAAGGGAACATGTCCCGGTCGAAAGGCCTGATGCGTAAAGCTATATTTTAACGACGAGAGGAGTTGTCTATGAATCAAACGTACACTGTTGTCCGCCGTGCAGAAGCCGGGTTGCTGGCCACGCACAAAGTGCTTCGCAATACCTACGGACTGTTGGCCATGACGCTGCTGTTCAGCGCCGCCGCCGCGGCCATGTCGATGGTGTTGAACCTGCCGCACCCCGGTGTTCTGGTGACGCTGGTGGGCTATTTCGGTTTGCTTTGGCTCACCAACAAGTTCAGCCGGAGTGCCTGGGGATTGGTGTGGGTGTTCGCCTTGACCGGATTCATGGGGATGACGCTCGGTCCGATTCTGAACGTCTATCTAAGTCATTTTGCCAACGGTGGACAACTGGTGATGACGGCATTGGGCGGGACCGGCGTGATCTTCGTCGGTTTGTCCGCCTACGCTCTGATGACCCGCAAGGATTTCGGTTTCATGGCCGGTATGCTGACGGCCGGTATTCTGGTCGCGTTTCTCGCCGGCTTGGCAGCGTTGTTCCTGCCGACCATGCCCGGGCTGCATGTGGCCGTGTCGGCTATGTTCATTCTGCTGATGTCCGGTCTGATTCTGTTCCAGACCAGTGAGATCATCCATGGCGGCGAGACCAACTACATCCTCGCGACTGTGACGCTGTATGTCTCCATTTTCAACCTGTTCACCAGCCTGTTGCAGCTGTTGGGGATCTTCAGCGGCGACGATTGAAGCTTGAAGGTGCGAATGGTCACGTAAGAACAGGGTTATCTATTAGAGAAGCCCCCGGATCGGGCAACGATCCGGGGGCTTCTTTTTTTCGGCTACCCTGTGAACTTTGCGGACGTTTAGCAAGCGGCAGGACGAATCGGACGGGGGCCGCAAGCAAGCAGGGCGGGTGTGCGCTTGTCAGGCCGTTTCGTGCGCCACCGCTTTCATGCTCAAGCGAACACGGCCTTGCCGATCGATCTCCAGTACCTTGACTTTAACGATGTCACCCTCGGCCAACTTGTCGCTGACCCGTTCCACATGTTCGTCCGAGATTTGGCTGATGTGAACCAGGCCGTCCTTGCCCGGCAAAATCGTGACGAATGCACCGAAATCCATCAGGCGAGCGACTTTGCCCTCATAGACCTTGCCGACTTCGACTTCGGCGGTAATCTCCTCGATGCGCCGCCGCGCTTCCATGCCGGCCTGTTTGTCGACCGACGCAATCTTGACGATCCCGTCATCGGTGATGTCGATGGTGGCACCGGTTTCCTCGGTCAGTGCCCGGATGGTGGCGCCGCCTTTACCGATCACTTCCCGAATTTTGCTGGGATCGATCGAGAAGCTCATGATCCTGGGTGCGTAGTCGGACATTTCTCGGCGCGGTGCGGGGAGCGCCGCATCCATCTTGTCCAAGATGTGCAGCCGACCGGCTTTGGCCTGATCCAGCGCGATTTTCATGATCTCGGGAGTGATTCCGTCGATCTTGATGTCCATCTGCAGTGCGGTGACGCCGTCTCTCGAGCCGGCGACCTTGAAGTCCATGTCGCCGAGATGGTCTTCGTCACCCATGATGTCCGACAGCACGGCGAAGGCATCACCTTCCTTGATCAATCCCATCGCGATACCCGCCACGGGAGCGAGCGTCGGGACTCCGGCATCCATCAAAGCTAAACTGGCACCACACACCGAAGCCATGGAACTCGAGCCGTTCGATTCGGTGATTTCCGAGACGACGCGAACGACGTAGGGAAATTCGTCGGGATCCGGCATGATCGCCTGAACGCCGCGTTTGGCCAGTCGCCCGTGTCCAATCTCGCGCCGTTTCGGCGATCCCATCATGCCGGTCTCCCCGACACAGTACGGCGGGAAGTTGTAGTGCAGCATGAACGATTCGCGGTATTCACCCTCGATCGCATCGATCAGCTGAGCATCTCGCCCGGAGCCTAAAGTAGCCACCACCAGTGCCTGCGTTTCGCCGCGCGTGAACAGAGCGGAGCCGTGGGTGCGTGGAAGCACGCTGGTACGAATAGTGATCGGTCTCACGGTGTCCAGATCCCGGCCGTCGATGCGCCGTTTGTGGCTCAGGATGTTGCCTCGGACGATTTCCTCTTCCAGCTTTTCAAGTTGACGCAGGATCGCCTTCTCTTCGTATCGCCCCCCCTCGCTGAGGGCGTTTACGGCCGCGTCGCGCGCGGCGCGCACTTGCTGCTGCCGCACCAGCTTTTCGGGAATCTGATACGCTTCTGCCAGTGGCGCTTTCGCGACGTCAGCCACTGCTTCACGCAAGCTTACGTCGGCCTGCGGCGGTGTCCAGGGCCACGCTTTCACACCCGCGGCATGGGCCAGTTCATGGATGGCCTCAATGGCCACCTGCATCGCTTTGTGTCCGAACAGAACGGCGCCGAGCATCGTGTCCTCAGACAGGATATCGGCTTCTGATTCGACCATCAGCACTGCCTTGGCGGTGCCGGCGACCACCAGGTCCAGCCACGAGTCTTCGAGCTGTTCCGAGGTGGGATTCAGTACGTACTGCCCATCTACGTAGCCGACGCGCGCCGCGCCGATCGGGCCCTGAAACGGCATGCCGCTCAAGGTTAATGCAGCGGAGGCGCCGAGCAGTGATGGGATGTCCGGGTCGATTTCAGGATTTAACGAAACCACGGTCGCCACGACTTGCACTTCGTGGGTGAACCCTTCAGGGAACAGCGGGCGTATCGGCCGATCGATCAAGCGGGCGGTCAGGGTTTCCTTCTCGCTGGGGCGACCTTCGCGTTTGAAGAAACCGCCCGGGATCCGACCGGCTGCGTAGGTTTTTTCCTGATAGTTGACCGTCAACGGAAAAAAGTCCCGATGTTCGGCAGCTTCCTTTTGCCCGACGACGGTGACCAGCACGACGGTTCCCGCCATTTCCACCAGGACGGCGGCGTCGGCTTGGCGCGCGATCTCCCCCGTCTCGAAAGTCACAGTGTGCTGGCCGAATTGAAATTGCTTCCGGATGGGGTTCACAGGCATTCCTTAACAGAGGGTTCTAATTCTAATCAGAGACATACGGCGAGGAAGTGGCTGCGTTTACTTTCTCAAACCGAGGCGTTCGATCAGTGATCGATAGGACTCGACATCTTTTCCCTTCAGGTAGTCCAGCAGCTTGCGGCGCTGGTTGACCAGGCGCAGCAAGCCGCGTCTCGAATGATGGTCCTTCTTGTGGGTCGAGAAGTGGGGCGTGAGATAGTTGATGCGAGCGGTCAGCAGTGCAACTTGGACTTCCGGCGATCCCGTGTCGGCGGGGGAACGCTGGTACTGTTCCATGACAGTGCGTTTGTCGGTGGCGGTGAAAGACATGAATACTCCTAACGCTGGGGCTTCTAAGGATAATTGAGCATTTTAGCGCGAGGCGTCCTGTGCGAACAAGAACCAAGCCTTCCCCGTAGTAAATGACTCTAGAACGGCGTAGGCTGCTGCACCCGTCTGTCCCGCATCCCGCGGTATGGTGCCGAATCGAGGATCTATCGGGGAGTGCGGCATTTCGGCCAAAGCGGGAACAGCGTAAACTGCTCCGGTACGGCAGGGCATGGACTGTTCCCATCCCGCCACGCTGAATTCCAAGATCACCCAGGAAATCAATATGCCTGCATACCCACGCCCGGAACTCGAAGCCATGGTCCAACGCTGGCTAGCGGCCAATCGCGACTCGGAGCAGCAGGGTGACTGGATCAAGCACCTGGGTGCCATGTACACGGACGATGCCGAGTACAGTTGGAATATGGGGCCCAACCGGGAGTTCATCGCCCGCGGACGGCGAGAAATTGAAGAATGGGCGCTCGGTTTTCATATGCAGGGTTTTGAGCAGTGGTCTTATCCGTACGACCGTGTGCTGATCGACGAACAGCTGGGCGAAGTGATCGGAATTTGGCGCCAGGTCGCCCCGGCCACGCGGGAAGACGGCAGCCACTACGAAGTGGCTGGCCTCGGGGGGTCATGGTTTCGCTATGGTGGAAATTACCAGTGGTGCTGGCAGCGCGATTTCTTCGATCTGGGTAACGTCAAAGCCCTGTTCATGGAACTGGCGGCGGATGGGAAGCTGGACGCCGCGGTAAAGCGCAAGATCAGCCGGTTGGCGAGGGGACAGCAACTTCCCGGAGTGTACCCGATCGGCCAGGCACCGGGTGTGGTCAAGAAGTTGAAGAGCCTGCTGGCCATGGCCAGAATTGTGGCGTTGGGGCAGTGATTTGGACTGCACTTGCCGACATCGGATGTTTTTTGTTGCGAAAAGTGGACGAATCATCGGTTTTCCTGCAAAATATGGGGGCATGGGCAACATGTAGCAGCGCCATACATTATCTGATGCGTGAGATATGTCATCCGATCGACACGAAGCGAAGTG
>JALORT010000206.1 GCA_025458755.1 Methylotetracoccus sp. | reverse complement strand
CCGACGATGGCAATGAAGGCGACTCGAACCAGTACCTCCAGGAACAGTTCACCCATATGAAACCTCAGCCCGGTTGTGACATTGAAGCTTCGGTCACTATGGTGGACTTTGTGGAAAACCCATAGCGCATCAACATGATGTGTGGCGTAGTGCCAAGCGTAGAGCGTGAAGTCGAGCAGTAGGAAGATGACCAGATATTTAATCAGCCCGTCCGGCAGCAGACTCAGCAGTCCGGTGCCGGAAAATTGTTGGGCGACGAAGTAGAGGGATGGAATCGACATCAGCGACAGCGACAGATCGTTGAATAAATAGGTGCTGACGTTGGTCAGGTAGGATCGCTTCAGTGTCTTAAGCCCCGGACGTAGAAACGGATGGCGGAATTCCATACGGACACAGAGTCCGAGGAAAGCCAGGAACGCCAATGCGAGCAGATCGTCGGTTTTGGCCGACGAGATCAGCCCAATTAACAAACCCGACAGCGCGTCGACGGCATGACCCACGGCCAGGTTGCTTTCAACGACATGATCGATCATTGGTGATTCCTTGAGTTAAACCAGTTGTACAGTCATGGACAGATGATGCCCGGCATTGGTTCACGTTTTGTTCATGAAGAAAGGCGAGAAAATAGGGTCTTGTGCATGCCTCAAAGACAACATACTATATACCTTCAATTAACAGTTCCTCGCCGACTCGCGGTGACCAGCCGTCCCCTGCTCATGACCGACGACACGCCAGAAGCAACTTACGGCATTGGTGCCGTCGCCCGGCTGACCGGGATACGGCTTGAGTCACTGCCGCCCGTCTGCAGCTGATCAAGCAGTTGGTAGACCGCGGACATGCAGTCAGTACCGTCGCCTCGCTGTCCGAACAGGC
Source organism: Methylotetracoccus sp. (assembly GCA_025458755.1). Lineage (GTDB taxonomy): Bacteria > Pseudomonadota > Gammaproteobacteria > Methylococcales > Methylococcaceae > Methylotetracoccus. Next base: position 4,827 of record JALORT010000206.1, on the reverse strand, counting down.
GCTGCGTGAACGCCTGCAGCCGCATCTTGCGACCGTGTCGGCGCCGCTCCCAGTCCAACGACCGATCCCGGTGATGATTTACGGGGATGTGCTGCCTTTCCTCGTCGAAAGCTGGCGCGGTGATCTGGCTCTCGATGTACTCGGAACTTACGTGCGATTTGCGGACTTCGAGCGCGCTGCACTCGAGCGGCGGCCGGAGGTGTTGGTCCTGGAACTGCCCGCGTTGAATTCCGACATGCTCGGACGCATCCGTGACCTGCAGGCGCACTCTGGAGCCCGGCGTATGGTCGTCGTCTATGGTTTCGGCACGCAGAGCGTGATTGGCCGGTTGCAGCATGAAGCGGTCGTAACCTTGCGCTCGCCCGTGACCGCCAGGGAATTGGAGCACGCCTGCCACGTCGACGCCGAACACGCCGCAGCGCTGCGTTCACTGCCGGCTGAAGTGCAGACATTCACCGAAGAAATTCCCCTGCGGCGTTTCAATGGCGAACAGCTCGCCGCGGTCGCGACCACCGCCAGCGGCATTCGCTGCGAATGTCCGCATCATCTCGCGGATTTGGTGGTGCGCATTAACGCCTTCGAAGCCTACAGCGCGGACTGTGAAGACCGCAATGAACAGGATGCCGCGCTGCACGCACAACTCCATCGGACGGCGGCGAAAGCGCGAGTGCTGCTGGAAGAGGCTTTGGAAGCACTAATTCAGTACGAAGAAATTGATTTGGCCGCTCCCCATTGATCTGCGCGGCGACCGGACTGGCGTTTCGTGCCCGCGCGCGGCATGATTGCGATAAAACAAGAAACCGAACGGTGCTACCCGATGAAGCAACTGTCTCCCGAAGCCATCAGACGCATAAAAGCGGCGCTGTTTCTCGCGTGCCTGATCCCGTTCGTGCGCCTCGCCGTCGGCACGCGCGCGGGCACACTGGGCGCCGATCCGGTCGAGGCCATCACCCACACGACCGGTTTATGGTCGCTGAGGTTTCTGCTGCTCACGCTGGCCATCACACCGCTCAAATGCTGGACGGGCTGGCTGTGGCTCATGCGGTTGCGACGCACCCTCGCACTGTACGCGTTCTTTTATGCCAGCCTGCACGTGGCCGTTTACCTGCTCTTCGACCAGTACTTCGACTGGCCTGAAATCCTCAAAGATATCGCCAAACGACCCCATCTGACCGCAGGATTTGCCGCGTTCCTGCTGATGATCCCGCTGGTCATCACGTCAACCAACGCGATGATGAAACGGCTCGGCGGCAGGAATTGGAAAATGCTACACCGTCTCACGTACCCGATCGCGGCCGCAGCGGTGTTGCATTTCTTCTGGCTGGTAAAAAAAGATGTGTCCGAACCGACGGTCTATGCGGCGATTCTTTCCGTCCTCCTCTGCGCTCGCCTGGTCCCTCGCCCGCGGAAAGCCCCGGCATCGCCGCCGCTCGCCACTCACCGGCCGTCCCCTTCATCATAACCAGCTTCGTCGCGTGTCCATTTCGCTGTAGCGGGTCGTCCCGGCGGTGCCGGTTTCAAGTCGTCAGCGGGTGAGGCGGGAATCCGCCGACGCGAACCGCGGCAGGCAGGCCTGCGACCCTACCCGCGTGGTGGGTGGGGCCAGGGCGGTTCTCTACACACGACAGCGCCAGGCCGAAGCGCGAAGCGGTACTAACCTGAACCACCCGCTCGGGTGCTGGGCCGCCAGCGAACCGAATCCTTGTCCCGCCAGCAGGCTGTAGGCGATCTTCGCATAGCGCTGGCCGTCGATCCACAAGATGTCATCCGTCAGCCAGAGTGCGAAGCTCACTCGCACGAGCAACGCGATCACAAACACGAGCACGCTGGCCGCGCCGGGGCGATTCGATGCCGACGCGAGATGCGTATCGATACTAGCGGCCAGATTCACGGGCTTGCGCGACAAAGCAAGGAACGCGCTGGACGACGGCGGCGGCAGTCGGTTCCGCGGCCGCGTGGACGCTTGCCGATCCGTGTCGCGCGACCAATCCGCCGTCTCAGGGTTTAGTCCATGCCGTCACGGGGACGGTGGAAATGCTGTTGGCCGGTGCCCCCTCGATGATCCTGCGGCTGATGGCCACGTACACCAAGGTATTTCGTTTCGCATCCCAGAGCCTGATGATCTTCGTTTCCTTGAAGAACAGCGAGGTGTCTTCGGAGAACACGGTTTCGCTGGTCGGGATTGTCTCCGGCAGTGCGATCGGTCCGGTCTGACGGCAGGCCAGAGAAAATTGGGACGGGTCCTCGGCCAGCCCCAGTCCACCCGCAATGCCGCCGACGCGCGCTTGACTGACGTGGCAGGTGACTCCACGGATTTTCGGGTCGTCGAACGCTTCGACGCAGACTTTATGGTTCGCCCCGATCAGCTTCCAGGTGGTGGTGACGCAGCCAATCTGATCGGCGTGAGCGTCTGGGCCCGGAAGTCCCAACCCGAGGACGACGCCGGCCAGCACGATCGCGCGTTCGCACCAGGCGTGTTGTCGTCGGGCTGTTGTCGCCGGCAGCGGCGTTACTCGCTTCGAGCCGATGCGTAGCCTAGTCATCCGAAATTGTCCGCTCCGTGTCAGGAAGGCTGGCGGGTAGCGCCCGGGTCCGAATGCCGTCAGTCCGTCAAATCTGCGAATAACGCGGTACTCAGATAGCGCTCGCCATAAGAAGGGATAATGGCGACGATCAGCTTGCCGGCGTTGTCCGGGCGCCGGGCCAGCTCGACCGCGGCCCACAGCGCCGCGCCGGAGGAAATTCCGACCAGAAGCCCTTCCTCTCGCGCCGCCCGGCGCGCCGTCCCGAACGCGTCCTCGTTCTTCACGCAAATGACTTCATCGTATACGTGGGTATTCAGGATCTCGGGTACAAACCCGGCGCCGATGCCTTGGATGGGATGGGGACCTTTCTCTCTTCCAGACAGCACCGCCGAAGCGTCGGGCTCTACCGCAACGCAGCGCAGCGAGGGCTTCCTGGCCTTCAGCACCTCGCCAGCTCCGGTGATCGTGCCGCCGGTGCCGACCCCGGCGACCAGGATATCGACTTGACCGTCCGTGTCCCTCCAGATTTCCTCGCCAGTGGTCCGGCGATGGATTTCCGGATTGGCGGGATTCTTGAACTGCTGCGGAATGAAGTACCGGGTATCCCGCGCAGCCAGTTCCTCCGCCTTCCGAATGGCGCCCCCCATCCCTTCACTGCCCGGCGTTAGGATCAGCTCGGCCCCGTAGGCACGTAGCACCACCCGGCGCTCCCGACTCATCGTTTCGGGCATCACGAGGATACAGCGATATCCGCGAGCTGCGCACACCATGGCCAAGGCGATACCCGTGTTGCCGCTGGTCGGCTCGAGAATGATGGAGTCGGGGCCTATCTGGCCCGCTTTTTCGGCCGCGTCGATCATCGCGAGACCAATTCGGTCTTTCACGCTGTGGGCTGGGTTGTAAAACTCGAGCTTGGCGACCACATCCGCCGCCGCTCCTGCCGTCAGACGACGGATGCGGACGAGCGGCGTATTGCCAATCAGTTCCGTGACATCAGCTGCGATATGCATTTTGGATCTCCAGGGAGGAAGACTGAGTTTAGCAGGGACGGCCCTATCATCGGGTCGGAGCGCGGCTGCGCGCCCGTTGCTTCGGGTCTCGGGTTCGCGGCTCATCGGCGTCCGAGGACAAGGGCGGACGATTGGACAAAAGGTGACGGGCCGCCGCATCGGCCGCAGGAGCACCCGTAGCCGAGACCTCATTTTTCTGGATTCTTGTCATGCTTGGCTCTGCGTTCCATTAGGGTACCGCAAAATGCGGCCGGTGCGGCGCAGCGATCAGGCGTCTTCAGCGGCCACCGGCGCCAACCGGCCTGACTGCACCGCGGGAACACGCGTGGCGACGTCAATTCGAAGCGCGGCTCCCGCGCGTCGAGCCGGCCAGAAACAGCCACACCGCCAGGCCGCCGCTGAACACCGCGGCCGGCAGGGACCACCACACAGGCACTGGCCAGTGGCCGAGTGTGATCGGCAGCGCGGTCAAGAAGCGCCAGAGGTGGAACGCGCCCAGCGCCGTGAACAGGGTTCCGGCGGTCCACAACGGGGCCCGGATATTCCCTGCCGCCGGCGCCTCGGCAATCACCAACGGCGCGCCCTCGATCATCCTCGCGGTCTGCACCCGCTGCTTCAGCAATTTCTTTCGAGCCCTTTCGCGTTCCCTGGCTTTCTCGCTCTGCTGCTTCTTGTACTGGGCAATTCCCTTGGCGATGCCCCGAGCCATGAGTTTGGTTTGTTCCTTGGTCTGACCGGGCGTCTGAATGCGGCGCGCCACTTGCAGCGCTTCCGCCTCGATCGTTTGCTCGCCTTGTTGCTGAAAACTTTCCGTCCGTTTCTCCGTCACCTCATTTCTCCGGATATCTCGTCGAGACATCCGCCGTCCAGCGCCATGCCGAGCCTGCAGGAACCGAGCCCCGCGGTCCCGGTGACGCACACACGAGTTGCCGCTGCATGCGGTCGGCCGGGAAATTCCAGAGCCGCGGCATCCCGCAATCGTGATGATAAAGGTCAGCGGTCCCTAGAGTGACCAGCCGCTGCGATGCACCGTCGGTGTTTGAGCCTCCGCTGAAGACTCCAAACCGAATGTTGCAGGCCGTGTCGTCGCCGGTTCGACGCCCCCGGGGGGCGCGGAATTCTCCAAACCGCGAACGACAACCCGAAGCCTGACGTAGAAGCGCTCCCAGCGGCACGACGAGGCGGCGTCAGTTCTTCTTGAGATGGATCGTGCTCGGAAGAATCCCTGTAAAGGACAGCGAACCTTCCTCGGGCGTCGCCTGCTCCACGGCGAAGTTGTCGCGAGCCTTGAC
>JALORT010000205.1 GCA_025458755.1 Methylotetracoccus sp. | reverse complement strand
ATCGTATCGGGTTTGTGGGTCTGTGCCTGATCCTGCTGGTCACGGACACGCTCGTCACGCCCTTTCCCCCCGAGATTCTGTTATTGGTGATCGCGAAGAGCGACCTCGCGGAACACTGGCTCCGTTATGTGCTGATTCTGGGCATGGTCTCGGTATGCGCCGGCATGATGGGTTGGGGAATCGGGCGTTGGCTCGGGCATTTCCGCTGGGCGCAGCGCCTTTTCGGCCGCTTTGAAGAAGAGCACCGCGATTTCATCCGCAAGTACGGGTTTTGGGCGGTGGTCATCGGCTCGGTGACGCCGCTGCCGTTCTCGGTGACCTGCTGGACCGCGGGCGTCATGGGGCTTCGATGGACGACAGTGCTGGCGGCATCGGTGCTGTTTCGCATCCCGCGAGTCGTCGGTTACTACCTTTTGATCGCTTCCGCCGGCAGCCTCTTTGGCGGATGACTTTCGGTATCCACTGTCGAGATCACCGCATCCTCTGGCGGAGTTCTCGCTGTGCCGCGAGCGGCTTATCCCGGCCAGCGCGTGGCCCGGTAGTCCATCGCTTCCTTGATGTTCAACTCCCGGGTTGTCGCCGCGGAACGCAAGTAGAGCTTCGGCGAACCGCCTTGATCGAGAAATACCGCGCGAGGTGCCGGAGCGATGATCACTCGGCACACTTCTTTCTCGTGACATGTGTGGAAGACCACCTGAAGAAACGGCGCCAGGTCACCGCCGAGGTGGTGGGCGACGGCGGTGATCAGAGTTTGCTCGAAACCGTCCCGATCAGGTTTCTTCAGGCTTCGGTAGTCAGGCTCCAAGCCGATGATTTCGCCGTCATCCGATACACCGATCAACAAGGTGCCTCCGCGCGCATTGAGGAAGCCGGCGATGGCTTTCATCACGACAAGCTCCAGTGATCGGTTGGTTCTCTGTTCCTGAAGGTCCCAGCGCAGCGTTGATTTGAACTCGAGCACGTCGCTTTCCCCGGTTTCGATCAACGCATCGAGATCACGTCCCAACTCGGCAGTCAACTCGTCGATCCGGTGGTTCCGATCGTGCACGCTCGCATAGAAGGCGCCGGCCAGCAGGCTGATCAACGAACCGACCAAGGCATAAAACGCGGTTTTGCTGGGTTTCTTGCCTTGGAGCGAATTGACCAGCTCGGTCCAGACATAGTCCCACCAGGAGGCCGCAGCGACCTCATGTTCATGCCAAGCTACGAAATCGTTGATCGGCCGCAGGACGAATAACCCCAACAGGGCTCCGCTCAACAGCGCGATGCCGAGCACCTCGAGTCGGCGACCGGAGATCGCGAACGGGAAATGCACCCGGGATAACTGCCACATGATTTCTCTCCTCGTCATCAAGTCGGGATTGCCGGGGAACACGGCATTCGGGATCAGAGCGCTCGGAACGGAGACCGTCGACTTGCCGTGATCGACGGGGCCGTCTCGGGTCGCCGGGTATAAGCCGCGGCATTGGCGCGGCAAAAGATGGCATGGTACGGTAGCATGATTACGGGGACACCAGCGCGGCCTGGCAGTTCCGCCAGCTTCGGCCTGCGCTCCAAGAAGCGGTGCGCAAGCGGAATGGCCCCCTAATTGCGGACGATCGACTCGCAAGTGGAGTGTAGGATCAATGCGCGACATCGGCGTGGGTAGGGCGACAACACGGGTCAGTCTGTTGACGATCGGGGTGCTGGCTTTGCTGTTGGCGCTCGGCGCCGCCAAGGACTTGCGCGGTCAGTCGGATCTCAAGGTCGTCTACGTGGCGCCGGTCGAGGGCCTCATCGACCTCGGACTTGCGCCGTTTGTGCGGCGGGTGTTGGATCAGGCGGCAGGCGGGGGGGCTGCCGCGGTCATTCTTGAAATCAACACCTTCGGCGGGCGTGTGGACGGGGCCGTGCTGATCCGCGACGCGCTGCTGAATGCGCGGGTCCCTACGGTCGCGTTCGTGAACAAGAGGGCCATCTCGGCAGGCGCTCTGATCAGTCTGGCCGCGGAAAAGATCGTCATGGCCGATGGCGGAACCATCGGCGCGGCAACGCCGGTGCAGTTGGGCGAGCCCGGTTCGGCCGCACGTCCGGTGGAAGAGAAGACGGTGTCGTATGTGCGGAAAGAGTTTCGTGCTACCGCCGAGACCCGCAAGCGGCCGCCGCTGATCGCGGAGGCGATGGTTGACGCCGACGTCGCGATTCCTGGTCTGATCGAGAAGGGTAAGCTGCTGACGCTGACCACGACCGAGGCGCTGAAACACAAAGTCGCGGATTTCAAGGCGAACACCATGGATGAGGTGCTGAAGTCCGTGGGACTGGCAGGGGCCGAAGTCAAGCGCGTCTCGCCCCATTGGGCGGAGAATCTGGTCCGTTGGCTGACGCATCCCGTCGTCAGTTCACTGCTGATTAGCATCGGTATGCTGGGAATCATCCTAGAGCTGAGAACGCCGGGATTCGGTGTTCCCGGTCTCCTTGGTCTGGTCAGCCTGGCCTTGTTTCTGTGGGGACATTGGCTGGTCGAACTCGCCGGTTGGGAGGAGCTATTGCTGCTGGGGGTCGGCCTGGTGCTGTTGCTGCTCGAAGTCTTCGTGTTTCCGGGTTTCGGTATCAGCGGTGTCTTGGGTATTACGGCTTTGCTGGCCGGATTGAGTCTGAGTCTGGTCGGTTCCGGCGCGACCTGGGGTTTTGTCCTGGACGCGTTGGAACGCGTCGTCGTGTCGCTGTTGCTGGCCTTCGTGTTGAGCCTGATGATGCTGAAAATTCTGCCGCGCCTGCCTTTCGGAAGGCGATTGATTTTGGAAACCGGACTCCCCGCCGGTGAAGGTTACGGGTCCGCGGACGAGGGGGAGAGGCAATGGCTGGGGAAAACCGGAAACGCGTTGTCCCCATTGCGGCCTGCGGGCATCGCGGAGATCGGGGGTCAGCGGCTCGATGTCGTTTCCGAGGGCGAATTCATCGAGCCCGGTACGGCACTAAAAGTGATCAAGGTCGACGGCGGCCGGATCGTCGTGCGGCGACTCCGCACATCTACCGTGGAGAGATGACATGACCGGAATAGAAACTGGGTTTGCCGGAGGGGCGGCGTTGGTGATCGTCGTATTGGCGGCGCTCATCTTCGTGCTGTATGTGGTCCCCATCCCGCTGTGGATCGCCGCGTGGGCGTCCGGAGCCTATGTGGGACTGGTGACCCTGATCGGGATGCGGCTGCGCCGGGTCCCGCCGCACACGGTGATCACGGCGCGGATCAGTGCCGTGAAAGCCGGACTCGACATCCCGCTGAATGATCTCGAGGCCCACTATTTGGCAGGCGGTAATGTGGTTCGGGTTGTCAACGCGATGATCTCGGCGGACAAGGCGAATATTCCGCTCACCTTCAAACGGGCCGCTGCCATTGATCTGGCCGGCCGCGACGTGCTGGAGGCAGTCAAGATGTCGGTGATTCCGAAGGTGATCGAAACGCCTCGAATCGCTGCCATCGCCAAGAACGGCATTCAGCTGATTGCCATCTCGCGGGTCACGGTGCGGACCAATATCGAGCGCTTGGTCGGCGGCGCCGGTGAGGAAACGATCATCGCCCGGGTCGGGGAGGGGATGGTCAGTACCATCGGCTCGGCCGAAACCCACAAGGACGTTCTGGAAAATCCGGACCACATTTCGAAGCATGTGCTGTCGAAGGGACTGGATGCGGGTACCGCCTACGAGATTCTCTCCATCGACATTGCCGACGTCGACGTCGGCGAGAATATCGGCGCCAAACTGCAGATCGATCAGGCGAACGCCGACAAACAGATCGCTCAAGCCAAGGCGGAAGAGCGGCGGGCGATGGCGGTGGCATTGGAACAAGAGATGCGTGCCCGGGTCGTGGAGGCCGAAGCCGACGTGCCGCGTGCCATGGCCGAAGCGTTTCGCCAAGGTAACCTCGGCATCATGGACTACTACCGGATGAAGAATCTGCAGGCCGACACGGCGATGCGCGGCAGCATTGCCGAGACGGGTGAGTCGATGATACCGGCGGAGCGGCGGTAAACGAGACGCGTCATGCAAGACTTGGGTTTTGAACAGATCCTGATTCTGCTGCTGTTCTTTCTGTTCCCGGTGCTGCAAATTGCGGTCGAACGGTTGCGCAGACGTTCTGCACCGCCGTCAGCCGATACGGAATCGGAGAACAACGAGCCTTGGGAACCCAAAGAACTGTCATGGACCGAGGCGCCCCTGCCCGATACGCCGAGGGTGATCGAGCGGCCATCGGTTTCCGCGAGAGACCAAGCGGCGGTGCCCGCGCACAGGCGCGCTGGACTACAAAGTCGCCGGCGGGACGGCCGCTCCGAGCTTAGGCGGGCGATCGTGTTGAGCGTCATTCTCGGGCCGTGTCGTGCCAACGACCCGCCGCCTTAGCACGGATACAGCGGGAAGAATAAAAATCGCGGTTCGTTGTCCCCATCCTGCACAGGGTTTAGTCAGCTGGTACACCGGGTTCTGGCGGCATCACGGGCCGCTTCGATTTTGAACCAGTGGGCGCAATCACAGGCCCCAAAACCCAAACAGGCCGATCTCTTTTCAACCGAAGAGGGCTACTCATGATCGATTTGAACGAATTCATCGCCATCGATCCCGATATTCGCGGAGGAAAACCCTGCATCAAGGGTACCCGCATCACCGTTTACGACATTCTCGAATACATGGCGGGCGGCATGAGCGAAACGGAGATTCTGGCCGATTTTCCCAGCCTGAAGCCGGAACATTTGCGTGCCGTGTTGGCTTTCGCTGCCCAACGGGAGCGCCGTTTGACCATGGGCGCACCGCATGAGATTGCTGCTTCACGAGAAATTGGGTTCCCGGTTCCCCACACCACTGGCTGGAGGACGATGACGCATGAATCTCGATTCGGCCGTTGAAGCGTTTGTAGGGACGAATTTATTCGCCTGGTCCACAGCTTGCATGCGAATGAATTC